>QIGT01000369.1 GCA_003230835.1 Gammaproteobacteria bacterium | reverse complement strand
CTTCCTTTTCAAGCTGCTGAACCATTTCTAATACTGGATCTGGATGTTCTGCACTTCCAATTAGAATTACACTTACCGTTTCTTCACTTGTTTCTGTATTACCAACATGGGGTGAAGTACAACCTGCAACAGTCAGGAAAAATAGACACATTGAAACCATTACGTTTAACATTCTTAACAAGCTCCTTACACATGACGCCGAGATCAGCGCCCGGCGATACGGCCCCGAAGGGGCCAACTGCATCGCCTGGATTAACACCCTCAAGGCATGCCATGTTGATGCCGGAATGGCACCGTTCCTCTTTGCAGATATGAGTACTTCCAATTTGTGTCGAACAAGTGTTTAATTTTTCTATTCTCTAGTACATCGGCTTTGAGATAAGCATATGGCATTTGACGCGGCTCACATTATCACGGCGTTCAGTACTGTGGCCATTATCATTGCCGTCGTGGTACTCCACTATGAGGGGTTGTATTGGTTAGGGCGCATGAGTCGATCCGATGCAGTGCCGCACAGACCACGAATCATTTTGATGATTCTCGGCCAGCTACTTCTGCACTGCGGCTCAATCTGGGTGTTTGGTCTGGGCTATTTTCTGCTTCTTCAGTATCCCGATTTTGGCTCGCTGGAACCAATGACGGTAATTACAATTGGGGAAAGCGTCTATTATTCGGCAGTTGTATACAGCACACTCGGATTTGGTGATGTCATTTCTGTCGGCCCAATCCGCTTCCTGACCGGAATGGAAGCTGTAACCGGCTTGGTCATGATTACCTGGTCCGCCTCTTTTACTTTTGTGGAGATGCAACGGAACTGGGAGGCTTAGTCAGCGGCGGCCTCTGCAAGCTGTTCGGCTTCCTGTCTGTTTTGAAGGTAACAATTCTGCCCTGGATCGCAAAACCTTGGTTGAAAGTGAGTTAAATATTGTTCCAGGTTCCGAGCCCAAGGCGAGGATTGGCTGTGATCAATTGGTTTTGCTTATGCCTTTATATATATTCCTACAATATTGTAATACAATATGCTCGCTAGCAGTTGTGAGATAGCCTTTTTTGGCTGTAGATGGATCGCACAGGTCACATGATTCAATTGTGTGCCTGCTATGCCAACACTTGATGAAGGGGTTTTATATATGGTGAATCAAAATATAGATGAATCGAATGGCTACATACAGGCAGGCGCGGAAATTTCACCTCAGGGTCAGGAAGGTGGTTTTGATCAATCCTGGTACCCGCTTGCACTGGCACAGGACATAAAACCAGGTGAAGTAAAGGGTATAAATTTTCTTGACGGCAGAGTCATCCTTTATCGTGGTGAAAGTGGTAAGCCATATGTGAGCAGCGCTTTTTGTCGCCATGTGGGTGCTGATCTTAGTGTAGGTAAAGTCATCGGGGAGAACATACGCTGCGCTTTTCACCATTGGAGTTATGATAAAACAGGCAAGTGTGCCCACATTCCTGCGGGAGATGATATTCCCGAAAATGCCCGCCTATTTGTCTTCCCCACGGTGGAGAAACTGGGATTGATCTGGGCTTTTAATGGTGAGAAAGCCCTGTTCGACCCACCCTATTTTGATGGTTTTGACGATGAAGAACTTGCTTTTAAAAGTTCTAGCCTGATTGAGCTGCCTCAGGATCCATGGGTGTTGCTTTCCAATTCCCATGATTTTCAGCACTTAGAGGCTCTTCATGAGTTAACCATCCATTCTGAACCAGACGATATTCGGCAACCGGACCCCTATCACATGGAAGCCAGTATCATATTTGAAGACAAGAAGTTTGGGCGCATGGAGCAATTCCAGAGAATCTTCGGTACTAATATCTTGACCCTCACTGGCACCATGCAAGGACAAACCATGTGTACCTTGTTCGGCGGTAAACCCGAGCCAGGCAATCAAACACAGGGTTTTATGTGTACAGCTACTCGTAAGAGTGATGGAACCCCTGAAGATGAAGGGCGTGTGCAGATGGTGCTGGAGCAGGGTGAGGCGTTTTTTCGGAGCCTGTCAGAAGATGATGATCCAATCGTTCGGGTTGCGAGATTTAGAAACGATAACCTTAGTAGCTCCGACTGGGCGCTGGCTAAGTTTTTTGAATACGTCCGCACATTCCCGCGCGCACACCCATCAAAAAATTTCATCAGTTAAGTAAAACCCTATTCTTTTGATTTTGATAAGGAACCGTTATGGATTGGTATTATTTTGTCGCCTATTTCTTTGCCGGAGTCTTCCTGAGTAACGCTGTTCCACATTGTGTGATGGCGACATGCGGACAAAAATTTCCGACGCCCTTTGCCAAGCCGCCAGGTAAAGGTGAATCATCCCCGATGATCAATATCGTTTGGGGGTTGGCTAATTTGGCTGCTGGTTTTCTGCTCTTACAAGTGGGTGAGTTCTTGCTTGGCTTAAACTGGAGTACGTTCGCTTTCGCTGTGGGTATTGTCTTGATGAATATCATGTTAGCAAAACACTTTGGCGGGCAGTACGCGAATTAGCGTTTATTCGTAAGTATAAAGAAACAACAATCACCTCAGAGCCTAGGGTCTTGCCCGTCGATGCTCACTTATTCTGATCAGGTCATAGGGTAAAACAATGCAAGTCGCACACTCAGATGAAATTGAATGGTTTGGCCAAGTTGGCCATCGACAGGGTGGTGTCGACTTTAAGCGCCTGCTTCAAGGCGAAGAAATGACCGCCAACAACTTCGAGTTTAACTTGGCTAAAGTGGAGGAGAACTACACAACTCCGCGCCATCGCCATAATTTTGACCAGGTTAGGTTTGTACTCGACGGGTCATTCGGTTTTTCTCGTGACCAGAAGCAAACTGCCGGTACTATCGGTTACTTTTCGGAAGGCACTTACTATCAGCAAATGGCAGACGGGCCTTCCCAAACAATACTGCTACAGTGCGCCAGCGCCAGTTGTGCGCCTTATGTCAGCTTCGCAAAACTACGCGAGGCTGTGGATGCCATGAAATCTGACGGTTTAGGTGAATTTAACAACGGTATCTTCACCACCAAGAACAATGGGAAAAAGGTGAATAAAGATGCTTTTGAGGCGGCTTGGGAGCAAGCAACAACACAAACAATTTCCTATCCCCGGCCTCGCTTTGACGATCCTGTCATCATGCAAACAGATAACTTTCAGTATCTTGATGTTGTGGGCGTTGCAGGTGTTCAGCGCAAGATCTTGGGGGCATTTGGTGAGCGGAGATTAAAAATTGGATTCCTGCGCTTTGATGAAGGCGCGACGATGGAATTGGATGGTCAGGTTTCGGGCGCGCATCTACTTTATGTCCTCGTTGGCGAATGTGAGTTCAATGGACAGACCTGTAAGCCAGGTTCTGCGATTCATGTTACGGATGATGAAGTGGCGTCAATTTTGGCCAAGACCGCTTGCGAGCTTTATTATGTCCGCTTGCCCACTCGCGTTACAACCTAGCTGCTACTGGAATTCTGGGTCGAGCAGGCGTTTAAAGGCATCTGCGGAATGGCGAATGTGTCGGCGCATGGCCTGCTCCGCTCGCGCCGAATCGCCACACTTAATGGCGTCAAAAATATCTTGATGGTCCTGCACCGATTGGCTGGTAGAACCAGCTCCTGCGAGCACCTGTTTGAACTGAATACGAAACAACGGTAGTCGCAACTGGGCAATAAGGTCACCAAGCTGTGGATTGCCTGACAAGACCACAATGGTATCGTGGAAGACTTCATTGGCCAGCATGTAGGCAGTTATGTCCAGGCTATGTTCGAGCTTTGTTGTGCTATTTTTTGCAGTTGTGAGGCGTTTTAAATTGTCTGCCTGATTAATGTGTTGGGCCGCTAGGCGTGCGGCTAATCCTTCCAGCATTTCACGGATATTGTAGACGTCCAGAGCCTCTTCGCGACTTAGGCGTTTTACCGATACCCCTTTGTTAGGTTCGATGATGACTAAGCCCTCACCGGACAAGCGCCATAGTGCTTCACGCAACGGCCCCCGACTAACCCCAAGATCTTCAGTGAGTTGCGCCTCGATCAGTCGCTGCCCAGGCACAACGCGCCCGTCTCGTATGCGTCTACGGATCTCATGGACAACCTGTTCTACAACTGTCGGTTTCTTTTTATTCATAAGTTTGGTTGTTCCAGTTTACAAATGCTACACCAGGTGGCCCAGAAATGTATCAGAATGGGCAACTTGCCGTCGGATGCGTACAGCCCCATTCTCACTGTGGTTGGAGTTCCATCCTAATAGACGGGACATGGTTTTGTGATGAACGCGCTACTCCAGCGAGCATTCTCTTTATCGCTATGGTTCTGAAAAGTGCCAAAGCAGGCGGTGCGCCGGGTCGGCTTCCTCCCGAGACAACATGACCTCCGACTTTTCTGTTTGGCCGAGAATGAGCTCGTCATACCCCGCTTTGTTGCGGCGCATTTCCCAGAATTCGACCTTGTTCAGGTATTGTGCCAGATTGAAATAGCCGGGCTTAAGCGGTTCTTCTGGCATCGCGTTATAGCCAAAGAGGGACAGTCTGGTGCCCGCGTGACACAGGGCAATCCCTTTGTGTTCATCAGCGCGTCTGATGACCGGAACAGCGACGTCAATCGTGTCATTACCATCCAGATCGCCGTCCAGCAGACAGAGGGGGACAATGCCACGCTGATTATTGAGCGTGCCTTGGTTACTGCTTAGCCAGCCTGTATCTACAGATATCACATTTGGGACAAGCACTAGCTACCCATGATTGTCTCGCCATTTTCCAACGCCACCTTGTTTTCGATCGCCCCTAGTTTTTCGATCTCCACCCGAACTACATCTCCCTCAGTTAGGAATGAGGGTGGTTTCATGGCCATACCCACACCGGAAGGCGTGCCCATGAACAGCACATCCCCTACGTCTAAGGTAAACGCTTGGCTGAGATGGGCAATGGCGTCAAAACAATTGAAAATCAGGTGCTTTGTATTTGAATGTTGCCGCTCTTCGCCATTAACTAGGCAACGAATGTCCAGGTTGTGCGGATCTCCTACTTCATCCGGAGTTACTAAATAGGGGCCAATAGGACCATGGGTGTCGAATGACTTTCCAATTTGAAAAGTTTGCGCCCGCAGCTGCCAGTCGCGCACACTCACGTCGTTGCCGCAAAAGTACCCGCCAATAACTTCATGGGCTCGATGTTTAGGAACATGTTTGCAGGTTTTGCTGATGACTAGACAAAGTTCAGCTTCATAGTCCAGCTTAGTGGAAACAACCGGTAGATTTATGTCGCCGTAGGGGCTGTTTATGCAGTTGTGTTGTTTGTTAAACCATACCTGATGTTTAGGGGCCTCCATGCCACTTTCAGCGATGTGATCAGCATAGTTCAGCCCGATGGCGAGTACCTTGCCCGGCTTCATTATGGGCGCTTGAAGCTGTACGTCGGCAAGGGCTATGGCGCGTCCTTCTGGCAGGCGTGACTCTATTGCTGAAACATCTATTCCGGTGTATAGCAACTGGGTCATATCGCCTGCAAGACCGCATGACTGCAAATCAACGATATCATTTTGCCGTACAACGCCCAGAGCTGGGCTGCTGCTTTGCGAAATTTTGTAGGTTGCTAGTTTCATTTGCGTCTCCTGAATGAAGTGGGTGCAGTTGGCATAGTTCAACCGCCGAGCGTTTACATGTAAAGCATATTTAGAGTCTGTTTAAGATCCACAAGTTGAGAGCCCAATAAAACCCTAAGAATTGATGTGTTGGTTGAGCGGGTGAAGAAGCCCTGGCCCTATATACCGAAACTCCCGATTTGTTAGCTGCTTTTGAAATCGATTTAGCAACCGCGAATATTATTCGTGGCGCGATTGATCCTGCAACCTTGCGACCAACCGGATTGGTTACGCCCTGGTTGGATGGCGTACCCATAACATTTGGAGCCTATCGTCCCCTGGAGCGAGTTGATCGTAAGGTAACCTGGCGGGTCAACCTGGATTGGAACCTTACCGATGACACGCTGCTATACGCCAACGTCACGACCGGCTATCGTTCCGGTGGATTTAACCTGGCGTTCTTCAGCCAGACCCCGCAGTATGAACCAGAGGAACTGATCGCTTATGAACTGGGCTATAAATCACAATTCTTAGACAACTCGCTGCAGGTTAATGGTTCAGTTTATTTTTACGATTACGACTCGATTCATACGACAACAGAAGAAGCCTGTCCGCCTGTGGCCACGCCACAAAGTATAGACAGTCTTTGTGCGGTTGTTAGCTCAACCACCTCCGTGCAGGCAGCACCAGGTGCAAAAATCTTTGGTTTGGAGTTTGATGTGCTGTACCTGGCAACCGACGCACTCACCCTGGGTGGTAACTTCAGCTATTCCGATACCGAATACACAGAGTCCTTCTTTGTCGTGGATGGTGCAGACCCAACTATCCCCAGTGCTATCTACACTGCGCAATTGAACCCTGATCGCGTCCGGGATATTAAGGGCAACGAACTGCCACAAGTTCCCCAGACAAAACTGAGCGCCTGGGCTCGATACACTTGTATTGGGTGACAGTGGCAACCTAGACTTACTGGCAAATTACAGTTACATCTCCGATGTCTATTTCTCTGCTTTTCAAACCGATCTCGACTTAGCTCCTGCGTATGACCGCCTGGACCTGCGCGCCACTTGGACCAGTGCTGACCAACAGTGGGTTGTTAGTGGCTTTGTTAACAACGTGTTCGATGAAATTGGCATTCGCCAAATCATTCGCGGTGGTAATGTTGAAAGCTATCGTCGTACTGCTCAGGTAACTGAGCCACGCCTGTGGGGTGTTGAACTGTCTTATCGCCTCAACTAAGCCTGTGCCGCTTAGGGGATAAAAAGGCGGCCTTTGGGTCGCTTTTACAATCACTTGTCGGTTTCTTCTTGTTCATAAGTTTGATTGTTCCATTTTGACCGGGTGATATCTAATCTGCCATCCAAAGTCGCAGTCGTAATCCCCAGGGTGTGGTGTAGCCCATTTCACTCGCCACAATCTTGTTGTCGCGATCAACTACAAAGCTGGCAGGGACTCCGACAACACCATAACGCTCAGCAAATGTGCCCTCTTTGTCATTAATCACTGCAAAACTGAGGTTATGTTCGTACAGATAGGCTTTTATGTCATGATTACTGCCTGATTGCATGGCAATAGTCATGACACGATAGTCTTTACTCAAGACTTCAATGCTGTCTTGTTCCAGTTTACAAATGCCACACCAGGTGGCCCAGAAATGTATCAGAATGGGCTTGGGTTGCGCACGATACAAATTAAAATCCTGTTGTTGTAGCGTTATTGCCTGGATGTCTGGTGCCTGCCCAGAAATCATCTCTCGTTGCATGTAGCCCCGTAAGGCGAGGTAGAGGACAACAAAAAATAGTATTTCCAGTGTCCATCTAAGCCAACGCTTTTTTAAAACCAGTTTGGTATTCATGATGGTTAGTTTGACGGGCTATCAAATATTTTACATTATTGCAAAATTGAATCGAGTCACTCGACCCTGATTTGTGCTCCGAACTTGCGGTGAAACATTATTCACTTTTGGGCCCCCTTGGTTATAATAAGTAAATAATTAGTCATATTAGACTCGCTTGAGGGAGACAACAATGTCAGTAGCACGTGTAACAGAAATTATTGCCGGTATCTAGTAAGAGCTTTGAACATGCCGTTCAGAAAGGCGTGAAACGTGCCAATCAAACCCTCAACAATGTACGAGGAGCATGGGTAAAAGATCAGCAGGTGGTGATCGATAACGGTGCCGTGGTTGAATACCGTGTGACGCTGAAAGTTACATTCATTCTTGAGTAGGGTTATAAACTCGGCGCGTTAGCCGGGAAAGGTCTGTCTGAGGAAGTCCTCGAAGCCTTCTTCCATTCATACGCGCGACCAATTCTTTCCTACATAAAGTTCCGCTCCTTTTGATTGTGCGCCTGCCAAAGAAGAACTTGGGTAGGCCGATCAAGACTAAGAACTGTAATGGTTCCGTCTTCGGCCATATCCCACGAATAACGCGGGCATAGATACATTGTGTACAATCGCATGGTACCAGGCACGTATGCTGTCCAGCGCGTCGGTTTGGTTGGTAATATTGTGATCCGAGTTGGGTACATATCGCAGATGCTAACAAGTCTGTCACCGTATCCATGGCACGCACCGCAGCTTTTGTCATCGGTGGTCGAATGAGCCAGGCTGCATCTTGGGTGCGAAGATATTTGTCCCAGACATAGGCGATGGCAATGTCCTGAAGGACGCTATCTTTAACCGTATGAGAAGCAAGGCACTGGCATTAAGCGCCGCAAATATTGGGTGGTCACTGCCGTGAGTGCCCACAGCGCGGCGTGGATGTGGACTCACTGTGGAATCTAGCCAAGAGTGTGGCGGCGGCGGTGGGGTGAACCCCCTAAAAGCCATCCCGCCAGTTCAACAGCGCTGCAGCAATCTCTTTAGGGCTGTCTTCCTGGATGAAATGCGTTCCCGCAACGGTGACTTCTGTTTGGTTTGGCCAGGTCCTGCAAAACTCGCGCTGTTTGCCAATAAGAATTGCACCGGGCTCAGCATTGATAAACAGTTTGGGCATCTGTGTATCTGCTAACCATGTGCCGTATTCGCGGACGGCTGTACACACGTCTTGAGGTTCTTCAGCGAGCGGAATTTGTCTTGGCCAGGTCAGCGTGGGACGTCGATCTTCACCCGGGTTTTGGAACGGCTTGCGGTAGGTATTCATCTCCTCATCGGTGAGCTTGCGCATGATTGCACCGGGAAAGATCTGCTCAACGAAAGCGTTTTGTTCGAGCACCATCTCTTCTCCACGGGAAGAACGCATAATTTCAAAAGGTTCGGTGGCAAATTCAGGCCAATCTTCCCACTCCATCGGCGCGACAATAGCTTCCATATAAGCGATACCTGCCACACGTTCGCGATGACGTTGTGCCCAATGAAAACCCAAGGCAGAACCCCAATCGTGGATGACGAAGGTGATAGGTTCATCCGGTAATATCGCGGCGAACAATTCATCTAAGTACTGTGCATGTTCCGAAAACGTATAGCGGTCTGGTCCACTGTCGGGCAGTTTGGCCGAATTACCCATGCCGATGAGGTCAGGCGCAATACAGCGATATTTGTCACCCACTGACGCAATCACGTTTCGCCAAAGGTATGAAGAAGTGGGATTGCCATGTAAAAATACTAAGGTCGACCCTGCACCTTCGTCGTAGAAAGCCATTTCGAGTCCGTTAACCATTTTGCGCTTATCTGCGATACTCATATTCTTCACCCCTAGGTAGATTGGGTTGGAGTGGCATAGTTAATTTGGCCACCTAATTAGAGGTGATATTGTACACCTCAAGCCCCAAGACCTTACACATATACATTTGGTCGTTCGAGATCTCGATCAGCTACTGAATTTCTATAAAATTCCCTTTTTTAAAGGTGCGACATAAAAACGACATTAACGGCCAGTGATGCTTGCAGCCGACACCTACGCCGAAATGGAGCGCATACGGCGCCAATTGTTACAACAACAGATTGTGTTGGGATGGCCGATGTGAAAGCGGCGCTCGTTTCTGATGGCCGAGAAACCCTTGATAAGTTGAGAAGCCAAGCACTCAATGCCGATATTTAAATTTTCGAATACTCCCTCTGCACACTGATCCAAATTGACAGTTATCGTACGCTGCACAAAATCGATCAGCTGCTATGCTGGCGTTTTGCACCCTGGTGTCTTCGTTGGCACCAGGCTATTTTGGCCAGTGTTCCCAGTATTCCGCAGGTGGCACCGATAGTGCCACGCCAGGTGCCGCTTATTTTCGATACGCCTATGCGGCGCCTGCAGGTTACCGGTACCTCTCTAACTTCAAGGTCCAAGCTGAGTGCTTTTGCCTGCATTTCAACAGTCCAACCATAAGCCTTGTCAGCCATTGCTAACTTGCTCAGAGTAGTGGTTCTAATCGCTCGAAACGGCCCTAAGTCGGTGATGGGCCTGCGCCAGATCATCCGCATTAACAAAGTGACAAACCTGTTGCCTGCCAATTGATGTGGAGTGAGGGCGCCGGGTTGAGAGTCGCCCAAGGCTCTTGACCCGATGGCCAGGTCGGCGCCTTCGCTCAAGCAATCAAGAAGTGAGAGGGTTTCGCTTACATCAACAGAGTGATCTGCGTCTATAAACACCACCATATCGGTTTGGGGTAAGTTTGCTATTGCCGTTAGGCAAGCTTGACCATAGCCACGACGCGCTTCGTAT
>QIGT01000050.1 GCA_003230835.1 Gammaproteobacteria bacterium | reverse complement strand
TGTACTGGCCCGTTTAGACATCGAAGGTGGGGTTCGGGTGGTAGATGTGGGTGAGGTGGCCACAGAGGCAGGTATTCGCTCTGGCGACATTGTTATGCGCCTCAATCACCAATCTATCAGCAGCACCAGCGCATTTACAAAAATTGAGGACAGCTTGAAAGCCGGACGCACCGTTCCGGTATTGGTGCTGCGTAACCAAAGTCCGGTTTTCCTTGCGCTGCGAGTGCCGGATTAGGGTGTACTGGGGTGGTTTAGCAAGCTAAACTCGCGCGCCGTGAATCACCCGTAGAAGGGCATCAGTGCCGGATATCCAGCGGATACGAAATTTTTCTATCATCGCCCACATAGACCATGGTAAATCGACCTTAGCGGATCGATTTATCCAGCTGTGTGGGGGATTGTCAGACCGAGAAATGGCCGATCAGGTTCTAGACTCCATGGATCTGGAGCGTGAGCGTGGTATAACCATTAAGGCTCAGAGTGTCACTTTGCAATACCAACATCCAAGTGGCGAGCAATACCAGCTCAATTTCATCGATACGCCAGGTCATGTAGATTTCAGTTATGAGGTATCTCGCTCACTTTCCGCTTGCGAAGGTGCATTGCTGGTGGTGGATGCAGCGCAAGGTGTTGAGGCTCAATCAGTTGCTAATTGTTATACCGCTATCGAGCAAGGCTTAGAAATAATTCCAGTCCTGAATAAGATCGACCTTCCCCAGGCTGAGCCAGAGCGCGTGGCCGCAGAAATTGAAGAGATCATCGGCTTAGACGTCAGTGATATTCGTACTGTCAGCGCCAAGACTGGAGAGGGTGTTGATGCACTTTTGGCCTATTTGGTAGAGTGCGTTCCAGCGCCGGTCGGTGACGTCAATGGCAACCTCCAAGCACTCATTATCGATTCGTGGTTCGACAATTACCTTGGCATCGTGTCCCTAGTACGAGTGGTTGAGGGCGAGTTGTCTAAGGGGCAGAAGATTTTGGTAAAGTCGACCAAGAAAGTCCACGTGGTGGATGAGGTGGGCCGATTCACGCCTAAACGAAAATCCGGAGCTTCATTGGTTGCAGGTGAAGTAGGCTACGTGGTGGCGGGTATAAAACATATACAAGGCGCACCGGTAGGCGATACCTTGGTCTCAGCCAAAGCGCCAGATGTTGCGCAGTTGCCAGGCTTCGCAAAAGTAAAACCTCAGGTGTACGCCGGTTTGTTTCCTATAAATTCTGAAGATTTTGAAAGCTTTAGAGATGCGTTGGAAAAGTTGGTATTGAATGACGCATCGTTGTTCTATGAACCGGAATCGTCCGATGCGTTGGGCTTTGGGTTTCGCTGTGGCTTTCTGGGTATGCTGCACATGGAAATTGTGCAAGAACGCTTGGAACGTGAATATGGCCTAGATTTAATTTCTTCTGCACCGAGTGTGGTTTATCAGGTAGAGAATACCAACGGTGAAGTATCCACGGTCGATAATCCTTCCGCGATGCCCTCGAACTATAAAGAAATGCGCGAACCTATCGCCGAGGCGAACATTCTCACGCCGCAGGAATATGTCGGCAGTGTCATGTCGTTGTGTGTTGAGCGTCGTGGCGTGCAGAAAAACATGCAGTTCTCTCAAGGCCAAGTTTCCATGCGTTGGGAGCTGCCGATGAGTGAAGTGGTCATGGATTTTTTCGACCGTCTGAAATCGGTGAGCCGCGGATTTGCATCCCTTGATTACTCATTCATTCGGTTTGAAGCGGCTAACTTAGTGAAGTTAGATATTCTTATTAACGGCGATAAAGTCGATGCGCTTGCGAGTATTGTGCATCGAGATCAAGCTACACAACGAGGTCGTTCCTTAGTCGAAAAAATGAAGGAACTCATCCCTCGACAAATGTTTGATGTTGCGGTGCAAGCCGCGATCGGTGGCCAGGTTATCTCTCGAAAAACTGTGAAAGCGTTACGAAAAAATGTTACCGCGAAGTGCTACGGTGGCGATATAACGAGAAAGAAAAAGCTCTTAGAAAAGCAGAAAGAAGGTAAGAAACGAATGAAGCAGGTTGGGCGTGTCGAGATCCCACAGGAAGCGTTTTTGGCCGCGTTAAGGATAGATCGTTAGTGGATATCGATTTGCCGTACATACTTTTTTGGGTTGTCCTAGGCTGTGGAGCTATTTGGCTCGGCGACGTGCTGTTTTTCAGAAAGAAGCGTCTAGCAGCAGATGAGAACGCGCAAGAACCTGGCCTGGTTGAGTATGCACGATCTTTCTTCCCGGTTTTGTTGCTGGTTTTGGTATTGCGTAGCTTTTTGGCAGAGCCTTATCAGATCCCATCGGAATCTATGTTGCCAACCTTGCAAGTCGGTGATTTCATTTTAGTTAACAAATATGCATACGGTTTGCGGCTGCCTGTGTTTGGGGTGAAAGTCTTCGATGTGGGAGCCCCCCAGCGAGGTGATGTTATGGTGTTTGTCCCACCTCATGATCCTCGATATTTTATCAAAAGAGTGGTTGGTATTCCTGGCGATACGGTTCGTTATGAAAATAAGGCCTTGTTTATCAATGGCGAACGCATGAAATATAAGCTAATTGGAGATGTACCTGAGTCGGGTCGCATTGCGGTTAAAGAATATCTTGAAACAATTGGTGATAATACGCACACAATCTTTAAAAACACCCGTTTTGAACGGGCTCAAGATTGGCGAATCCCTCAAGGCGAGTATTTGATGATGGGTGACAATAGAGACAAAAGCCAAGATTCCCGTTTCTGGGGATTGGCTGAAGAAAAAGATATAGTGGGCAAGGCAGTGGCCATTTGGCTACACAAAAAACCTGGCCTGAAAATGCCGAACTTTAGTCGGAACAAGTGGTTTGATTAATTAGTTCTTGTCCAGAATACGTAGTATTCGGGACGGGAACTAACGAAGGCAGGATGCCTGAGGCAAAATCCGTAGGGTTTTGTGCTTTCAGCATGAAAGCACAAAGGTTATCTGCAAGAAACCGTTGGGAGGAAATGGCAAGGATGCCATTTCTGGACAGAAACTAATAAGACACCGGGTAGAAAGATTGAGCAACACGACGGCAAGAGGAGAAGTATTTTGACAACACCAGTGCAGAAGAATTTCAGACCAAGTCGACACCAACAAAGTGGCATGGGCATGTGGTCTTGGCTTATGATTATTGCCATGATTGTGACGCTCGCGACCGCAGCCTTGCGTCTAGGTCCTCACTACATTGATTTTAGAATGTTACAAGGTGTGGCAGATCGACTCCCTTCCGATATGCATTCAACAATGTCACGCAAGAAAATAACAGAACATTTTCAGAAACAATTGCGCGTCGAAAATTTTCGCACGCCAGTCAAAGAACTGATGACGGTTGAAAGAAATCGTGAGGAAACGATATTGAATATTGAGTATGAGCGACGCGAACACCTCATGTATAACATTGATGTCGTTCTAGTTTTCAGTGACCAACGAATCTACAAATAGAACCGGCAGCTCATTGGCTGGCGGCGATCTGTCACGTATTCTATCTCGCCTACAAGAGCGCATTGGTTATCAATTTGATGACATCAATCTCCTCAACCTAGCCCTAACCCATAAGAGCTTGGGTAAACAAAATAACGAGCGACTAGAATTTATTGGTGACGCGGTACTGGGATACCTCGTGGGGGTGATGCTGTACCACAAGAACACCACATTTCAGGAAGATACCTTGACGCTGATGCGCGCTAAATTGGTCCGCGGAACGTCCTTGGCAGAAATAGCGCGTGAAATTGATTTACCCCCCTGCATTCGACTAGGCAGTGGAGAGCGTAAGAGTGGCGGGCGGCAACGCGACTCTATTCTTGCAGACACGCTAGAGGCGGTCATTGGTGCAGTACATGAAGATGCGGGGATTGAGGCGTGTCAAACGATGGTCGACCGACTTTTTAGAGCGAGGATTGAGCAGATTGGACCGGAAAACTTAAAAGATGCTAAAACTCTATTGCAAGAGTATTTACAAGGTTTGCAACTGCCACTGCCTACTTATGAAGTTACCGCTACCAGTGGCGCTGATCATGCCAAACTCTACAGCGTGTGTTGCGAAGTGCCGCAGCTAGATTTGCGCAGTGAGGGATCTGCCAGTTCGCGTCGAGGGGCAGAAACCGCCGCAGCAAAAAACCTCCTCAGCCAGATAAAGGAACCCAAGGTAGATGAGTAGTGACGATACCGTTGGGGGTAACGGTGCAAGGTATTGTGGTTATGTGGCACTACTGGGTCGCCCTAATGTGGGTAAGTCGACGTTGTTAAATCATGTCATAAAACAAAAAATCTCTATTACCTCACGTAAGCCCCAAACCACGCGACACAACATTCTTGGTGTAGATACTCAAGCAGCGCACCAGGCCATTTATATCGATACGCCCGGTATTCATATGCATACCTCCAAAGCGCTCAATCAATTTATGGTGAGTTCTGCAAAAGGCGCTCTCACTGGGGTTGATGTCCGCGTGATGGTCATTGAAAGTGGTCGTTGGTCACCAGAAGATGAGTTTGTGTTGAAGCTATTGAAGCAGTCAAATGCCATTACCATTGCGGTATTGAACAAGATAGATCTGCATGAAAATAAAAATGCATTGCTTCCAGAAATGCAACGGCTCCACGACACCGGTGTTTTTCGAGACATTGTACCGGTCAGTGCGCTGAAAAATGATGGGCTCGAAAATTTCCGCGCATTGGTGAATGAATTTTTGCCGGAATCTCCCCACCTGTTTGCTGAAGATCAATTCACTGACCAAACCGAACGTCACCTAGTCGAAGAAATTGTTCGAGAGAAATTGATGCGGCAGTTAGGCGATGAAATACCCCACAGTACCGCCGTGCTTGTTGAAAAGTTTGATGAGACAGATGAGCTGGTGGTTATTCATGCAGACATCTATGTTGAACGTGACGGGCAGAAACGTATTGTGATAGGCCGTGGCGGTCAGAAATTAAAGCTGATTGGGCAAGAGGCGCGTAAAGACATAGAGCGTTTGTTGGATTGCAAGGTCATGCTGCATCTGTTTGTGAAGGTGCGGAAAGGTTGGACCAACAACGCTGGTTTGTTGCGGCAGCTTGGCTACGAATGACGTGCGTGCCCAGGGCTTAAATGCACTCGTGTTGCATGTGCGTCCCTATCGAGAGACGAGTGTTCTCGTGCAATTTTTCACCCGCGAACATGGTCGTTTTTCCGGGGTCATGAAGGGTTTGCGCACGAGGCGTGTTCGACAACGTGTTGAGCCTTTCATATTGGCTAACCTATCCACTTCGGGTCGCAGCTCACTGGTCAACGTCACTGCTTTTGAAGCTAAGTTCGAATATCAACTGGGTGTAGATATTCTCAGTGCGGGGCTTTACATAATGGAAATTTTAAAGCGAGCGACGGGCGAATATCAAAGTGAGCCCAGAGTATTTGATGCGGTGTTAGAGGTTTTGGGTCGGTTGGATGCTGCTTCACGTGAACATAGCGCCAATGAACCTCTGGGCAAAAGAATTGCGCCGAGCCTACGAAGTTTTGAGAATACTCTACTTGATGAACTGGGCTACGGTATAGATTTCACTCGTGAAACTCAGCGTGGTAGACCCATTCAGCCTGATAAAAATTACGAGTATATATGTGAACATGGTTTTCGTGAGGTGGCGACCTCACCTGCCGATAAAGCCAGCCAAATAATGCTTGGCGCAGATCTATTGATGGTGGCTACTGGCGACTACAGTACTTCCAAGCTTGCAGGTATTGCTCGTCATGTGCATCAACTGGGTTTGCGCGCCCTAATTGGTCCTGAACCTATCATCGCTCGTATGTTGCTGCTTAAACCGGCGCAACAATTTCATGACTAAACCAGCTAGACAGCCCACGGAATCCGTAGTGCAGGTGGTAGATCTGACCCACCAGGGGCATGGGCTTGCTGAATTCAACAACAAGCCTTTGCACATACGTAATGCATTGCCTGGTGAAAGCGTTAATGCGCGAATTTTAAAAAAGCGTGGTGGTAAGTTGTTTGCGGATGCTGTCGCCATCCTCGGTTCGCATCATCCTCATCGGGTTGAATCCAGCTGTTCGGCATATCCTCGTTGTGGTGGTTGCAGCATGCATCACATCGACTACCACCAACAACTAAAACTCAAGCAGCACCAGGTTGCCGGTTTTTTAGAACAACAAAACGTTTCGCCGTTACAGTGGAATGCGCCTGTGAGTGCGACACGTCTAGGCTATCGTCGCAAAGCGCGCCTCGGTGTTCGCCAGCTAGGGGAGCAGGTCCTGGTAGGGTTTCGTGAATCGTTCAGCAATAGGGTAGCTCGACTGTCTGCCTGTGTTGTGCTAACACCTGAATTGAGTGCGCTCATACCCGTTTTGAAACAGTTGCTAGGAAAACTGTCGATTGCGGCTAGCGTGCCGCAAATTGAGTTTGCCCAGGGTGATCACTCCGTTGCACTGATGCTCCGTCATTTGGTACCTCTGTCCGACCAAGACCTACACCTGGTCGGAGATTTTCAAAGGCGACACGGCGTTCAAGTGTTGTTGCAAGAGGGCGGGTATGACACGTTGGTGACCCTGGATGGATCGCCCATCGAACTGCTGAGCTATCAAATACCCGCTAGTGGTGTGTATATGCAGTTCGATCCGCGGCAATTTACCCAAGTGAATCAACCGCTGAACTTACTGCTGATACAAGCTGTACTGAGTCATCTTTCTATTTCTAGTCACAAACGTATCGCTGATATGTTTTGTGGATTAGGTAATTTTTCACTGCCCTTGGCTCGTGCCGGAGCAAAGGTCTGGGGTTTTGAAATTGATGAGAGCGCAGTTGCTCGTGGGATTAAAAACGCCCAACTTAACCACGTGGCCGAGCGGATTCATCTGTCGGTTGCCGATCTGTATAACGAGGCAAATTTAGCCCTGCCTAAGCTGGACGCGTTGTTGTTAGATCCCCCCAGAAGTGGGGCTGGACCTCATCTATTGTCTTGGACACAGCAGTCTGGCTGTGATGAGGTAGTGTATGTTTCTTGTAATCCAGAAACCTTTGCCGAAGATGCAGCGCTGTTGACCACCCAAGGTTTTGCCCTGGCCCAGGTAGGGGTATTTGATATGTTCCCGCATACCAGCCATATTGAGACGCTTGGTTATTTCACCCGCAACTAGTCAGACAGGACGCTAGCAAGCGATGCATCCCGACAGTTTTGTGACATGGTAAAAGTACAACAAGAAGTCCCGCGTACCCCAAGTGGGCAAATCGATATTAGCGCTTGGGTCGACCATGTTTGTGCTGATCACGAACATTTACAAATTGCACCCCTACTGCAAGTCGGTAACTGGCTACAAGATCAGGACGAGAGATTTATCTTGCCTGGCTTGCAGCTTGCAGAACTTGTCGCTGATTTGAATATGGATCTGGTCTCGGTTCAGGCGGCACTTTTGTATCGTCCCGTACGTTTTTCTAAATTTGATGAAACCACTTTGCTCAAGTTGGTGGACACCCGCGTGATAGAGCTGGCCAGGTCTGTCGCAGCTATGGCGACCAGCAGTTTGTTGGAGATGTCCAATTCGCCGTTGTTAGAAAAAGAACGGCGTAATCAGGTAGAAAATGTGAAACGGATGTTGGTCGCCATGATCGATGACGCCCGGGTTGCGGTGATTAAACTGGCAGAGCGCGTGGTCGCACTACGTCGAGCAAAAAACTACAGTGCGAGCCGCAGGTTACGGATCGCCCAAGAAGCCAGCTATATCTTTGCTCCGTTGGCCGGCCGATTGGGCATTGGCCAAGTTAAGTGGGAGCTAGAAGATCTAGCCATGCGTTACACTCATGCTGAAGTCTACCAAGACATAGCCAAGCAATTGCGTAGTCGGCGTGTTGATCGAGAAGACCAAATTACACAATTGGTGGAGCAGGTCCGTGAAAGGTTACATCAGCATGATATTGAGGCCGACGTATGCGGGCGTGCGAAACACATTTTCAGTATTTGGCGAAAGATGCAATCTAAGGAGGTCAGTTTAGACCAGGTTTATGATGTTCGAGCGGTACGTGTCGTTGTCTCAAACCTTGCAGAGTGTTATGCCGCTTTAGGCATTATTCATACGAGTTGGAAGCACATACCCAGCGAGTTTGATGATTATGTAGCGGTACCTAAGGAAAATGGATATCGCAGTATTCACACTGCCGTAGACGTCGGCGAGGGCGCGATGTTAGAAATCCAAATTCGTACCCAACAAATGCATGCGGATGCAGAGTTGGGAGTCTGCGCGCATTGGTCGTATAAAGGCGATGCGGGAGACGACCAGGGTTATTCGGCGAAGATGGAATGGCTGCGCCAGGTGATGGAATGGCATGATGAGCTTGATGGCACTGAGCGACTCAGTACGTTGCTACAGCATAGGATGAGTGACGCCCGAATATTTGTCTCCACACCAAAGGGTCACGTGTTGGATTTACCTCCGGGCGCAACGGTACTTGATTTTGCGTATCGCGTGCATACAGATGTCGGGCATGCTTGTCGTGCTGCAATAGTTGACGGTATTAGCGTTGGATTGAGCCATAGCTTACAAACAGGACAGCAGGTTGAGGTGCTCACAGGTTCCACCCATGTGCCCCGTAGGGATTGGTTGGAGCCGCCGCTTGGTTTCATCACAACGGATCGAGCAAAGGCAAAGATATTTAGCTATTTCAAATGTTTAGACGCTAAAGAGAAAGAAAATATAGGTAGGTTGGTGGTTCAAGAAGGTCTAGCTACACTAGGCTACGAGCCACCAGTAGACAGCCAACTAAGCCCTTTTATCGCTAGGTTTCACAACCATGGGGTAGATAGTATCGCCTCATTGTTTGTTTGTGTGGGTAGCGGCGCGGTGTCTTATTTTGAGTTGATTAACGCTATATTGAGTAGCGAGGGTTTTGCCAGTCAACCCGAGTTGCCTGGGATGCTGCAAACAGGAGAAACACAAACTATTCGCCTCAACATCACAGCAGAAAATCGCGATGGGTTGTTTCATGATGTGACGCGGATAATCGGTCAGTTGGAGTACGCTTTGATTGGCGCCACAGGGCGGGTGAGTCATACTTCAGATCAGGCTATCATTACTATAGACACTGCGCTGCAGAGCTGGGCTGATTGTTTGACGTTGGCCAGCCACATAAAGTTGCTAGAAGGCGTACAAGAGGTACGCTCGGTGAAACAATAATAAAATTCCACAACAACGGGTTATAGATGAGAATAATACTCCTAGGGCCGCCAGGGGCAGGCAAGGGTACGCAAGCGCAATTCATAATCGAACGACTTGGAATTCCGCAGATCAGTACCGGTGACATGTTACGCGCGGCGGTGAAATCAGGTAGCGAGTTAGGTAACCGGGTCAAGGCGGTTATGGACTCTGGTGCCTTGGTATCCGACGAAATAATCATAGAACTCGTTAAAGAACGTATCACTCAAGGCGACTGTGCAAACGGCTTCTTGTTTGATGGTTTCCCTCGCACCATTCCGCAAGCTCAAGCATTAGTCGCCGCCGATATTGCCATCGACGCAGTGGTTGAAATTCAGGTCAACGATGATGAGTTGATTAAGCGCATAGGCGGTCGTCGTGTGCACCCAGGGTCTGGTCGCGTATACCACGTGCAATACCATCCGCCGAAGGTTGACGACAAAGATGACCAAACTGGTGAGGCATTAATACAGCGTAAAGATGACGACGAAGCAACCGTTAAAGAACGGTTGGTAGTGTACCACCGACAAACTGCACCATTGGTCGAATTTTACGCCAACTTTGGTGATCAGCTGCGCTATCTTCGGGTAGATGGACGCGGCGACGTGTCAGACATTCAATCTGCTATAGAGAATGTGTTGGGAGAGTAAGGTAATACTCGCGAGCTAGGGAACCTCTGATTAAGTCTCAAAAGCTGAGCACATGAGACTTAATCAGAGGCTCCCTAGATCAAGAACGCGAAATGAATGATCGAAACATCGCTCCCGGGCTCTAAGTTTGCAGCTTCCTTAGGGATTTCGATAAGGCAATTTGCGGCGGTGAAGCTGCTTAGCCGATTTGAACTCTGATCACCAGTATGGCTCACCACCAATTTGCCTTGCTCGGAACGGACTGTGCCGCGTTGGTATTCTGCGCGTCCCGCAGTGTGCTCTATACAACTTTCGAGCTGTGCGGATATTTTAAAAACCTGCGAGGCCTGTGCGCCAGCGATATGCCATAGGGTTGGCTTTACCACCAGCAGCAAGGTGATGACTGTAGACACAGGGTTGCCTGGTAAACCGAATATG
>QIGT01000457.1 GCA_003230835.1 Gammaproteobacteria bacterium | reverse complement strand
AACCTGTCGGCTCGTGTGCGCTTGTTGTTACGGCCAACAGATACATTTAGTGTGAACCTGACCGCACAAATATTTAAGGCAAATTCTAGCGGCTCCGCCCAGAAGGGATTGTTAGATCCAACTCGTGGGGCACGCAATCTTGCTCAAGACACTCGCTCTAGTTACGAGCTAGATTCGCAGATTTTTAATGTTGTGGCGCAATGGGATTTAGCCACCTTCACCATCAAATCTTTGAGCAGCTATCAGCACGATGACATCTCCATAGTGCGCGACAATGATCGCAACGATATTAATACGCTCCCGCCATTTGCTCTGCTGCCGAGTTTGTATCCTGAGCAAAATGAACAAAAGACGTTTACCCAAGAATTCAACTTTATATCCGCTGAACCGTTGTGGGGTAAGGTGGATTGGATAGCGGGTGTGTTTTATCTCGATACGGAAGTGGACATTGTTATTCGCGAACAATTAGATTTCAACTTTGACGGCGTATTTGAACCGATCGATGTAGCCCAAGTGTTGGCTTTCGGTGGCGAAGTGGGTTTTATTTCTGACTCAAACCCGGTGCGCGAATCGCTATCATTTTATTTTCAAGGCACCTATCACTTCAATGATCAGTGGCGCCTGATTGTTGGTGCTCGACACACCAATGATGAGGTAGACAGTGAGGTAACTAACTTCTTTGGGCGAACAGGCACCGAATCGCTTTCGACTTCAACCAACGAAATCACTGGACGGTTAGCATTAGAGTGGGACTTGAGTGAAACAGCCCTTGTATATGCCTCATTTACCAGAGGCTTCAAGCCGGGTGGCAGTAATCTCACCTTTGGCCAAGAAGACGTCATCGCGCCCATTTTGGTGCTGCCCACTTTTCAAGATGAGTCGATAAATGCTTATGAAATCGGGCTCAAGATGGATTTTTTTGATGGGCGAGTGCGCGCCAACATGGCTGCGTTTTATTACGATTACGAGAATTTCCAGTTCCAAGCAACTGACCCGGAAGTGTTTCAGGGTGGTGTTGGAAACCTGCCAGAAGCACAAATCAAGGGTGCAGAACTGGAGTTACTTGCCTTCATAACGGAAAAGTTAACGCTTGATGTTCGGCTGTCGATTGTAGATACGAAGATAACCGATGACTTTTTAGCCTTGGACAATGTGGCGTCAGATGCCGCCACTAATGCTCTGTTAGCGATGGGCGAAAATTTATTTGGTGCTGCGATTGAACAAGCACGAGCGGCTGCTATTACCAATGTGAAAGGTAACGAGTTGGCCAAAACACCAGACTTTACCGCAGATGTCAGTTTGCAATACAACCACACGATTGGCGACTGGGGGGATTTTTTCGGATCGATACAATATATCCATCGGGCAGAATTTAGGCAGAGAATATTCAATAACCCCACCACTGATAAAGTGCCTTCTTATGATGTGTTCAACTTAGTCTTATCCTTTGAGCCCCAAGGCAAAAACTGGGGTGTAGATCTTTTGGCGCTAAACTTGACTGATGAAGATGGTGTGAATGCGCGATTCACCGACGTGTTTGGAGTAGGCTCGACAGGTGACGAGCTGATCGCTCCCCGGCAACTACAAGTTCGAGTGCGTGCAGACTTTTAGTTAATATGGGAAAAATTCATGCCTATTTTGAATTAGATGCGCGCGGTACAGATGTGCGCACTGAGTCTTTCGCGGGCATCACTACCTTTTTGACCATGGCCTATATCACTGTGGTTAACCCGTCGGTATTGGCGCAAGCTGGAATGGACTTTGGCGCCGTATTTGTCGCTACCTGCCTTGCGGCTGCGATAGGTTCCATTCTCATGGGTGTGCTGGGCAACTACCCTATCGCCCAGGCGCCCGGTCTAGGTCAGAGTGCCTTTTTCGCCTATGGTGTAGTGCTCGGGTTGGGCCACGCATGGCCTGTGGCTCTGGGTGCAGTTTTCATTTCTGGTATTTTGTTTGTCATTCTCAGTGTACTGCCGGTACGTGAATGGCTAGTTAATGCAGTACCTAAAAACCTGAAGTTAGGTATATCAGCTGGCATTGGATTGTTTATTGGTTTCATTGCGCTGCGCAACGCAGGTGTTGTAGTCGGCAGCCCGGCAACTTTGGTTAGCTTAGGAGATCTCACTACCTTCGGGCCGTTGGCTTGTTTAATAGGCTTTGTTGTGATCGTGGCGCTGGCTGCTCGTGGCGTTGTGGGCGCCGTTATTATTGGCATGGCGTGTGTCACATTGGCCGGGTGGTTTTTTTCAGATGTGCAGTTCGAAGGTGTGTTTTCATTGCCACCATCGCCGGCGCCTATATTTCTGCAGCTGGATATTGTCGCCGCGTTAAACTTGTCCATGGTCACTGTGGTCTTAACTCTACTGTTAGTAGACGTATTCGATACAGCGGGAACCCTAGTTGCTGTATCTGCTCGGGCGGGGTTGGTTGATGAAAAAGGTAACCTGCCTCACCTTGGCAAGGCGTTGCTGGCAGACTCTGGTGCGACAACAGTGGGTGCATTGATTGGCACCTCTTCGACGACGAGTTTTATTGAAAGTGCAGCTGGAGTTGAAGCGGGAGGCCGAACCGGACTTACGGCTGTGGTGGTTGGCTTGCTATTCTTGGCTTGTGTCTTTCTAAGTCCGCTTGCGCAAAGTATTCCTGCCTATGCTACAGCCTCGGCGTTGTTGTTTGTGGCATGCCTAATGACCCGCGGATTAGCAGATATTGATTGGGAAGACTTGACTGAGAGTGGGCCTGCGGTGATTACGGCCTTGACCATGCCGCTCACATTCTCCATAGCTGATGGTATCGGGCTTGGCTTTTTAACCTACGCACTGATCAAAGTGCTCAGCGGACGAGCCGCACAATGCCCAGTTGCCGTCTATGTTATTGCAGCGATTTTCAGTCTGAAATTTGCGTTTTTATAGTCGAATCGCTTCTTGGTTGTCGTTTGTCCTGGGTGAAACTCTTCTGGATAGCAGAAAGAATGGCGTATCGACTATGCTAACTAACAACTTTACTAAGTAGGTATATATCATCACCTCGACCCAGTTGTCCATAATGGTCGAGAAGGCAATGGCAAATACGATAAAGGTATCAACTCCCTGGGATATTGGGGTAGAAAGCATATTTCTTAGAATTGGCCATCTTTCTTTAGTTGCTAATCGAATGCGCTGAAATAACCAAATATCAAGGTGTTGTGATACCAAGTAAGCGAGCAAGGAAGCCAGTGCAAGGAGGGGCGCGAAAGAAAAAATCTGCTGGTGTGCGCTGAACAGGTTAGGGTCCAAGGGTTCAAACATGAGAATCACCTGCCCAACGGCAACCAATAACAGTTGACTGGCAAAGCCGACCCATACCAATCTGCGTGCTATGGCATGTCCGTAACGTTCGGCGGCCATGTCTGTTGCTAAAAACAAACTTGCATACAATGGAGCGGCGACACTGGTTGTAATGACGTTTTCGAAAAATGGTATTTGTATGGCGATGACTTGAGCTGCGACAATATTAGTTAGCACGTAGAGGGTAGCAACGGCAGCCATAAGCCATCTCAGACCAAGACGAAATGCAAGCAAGCAGGTGCCAAGGCAGAGTAAGGTAAGCAGTATGAGGGCTAAGAAGTTTGTCATGGTTGGTTGTCACTCAATGTCGCGCACAAGCCAATTATAAAACGAAGGAGAGCACAAATGTCTGAAGTTTCGGCTGCCTATTGGATGCCTTTCACTGCGACCAATGGTTTTCTGAAAGATCCACGAATTATTACCGGCGCAGACAATTGCCACTACATCAGTGCAGATGGCCGGCGTATATTTGATAGTTTGTCAGGTCTTTGGTGTTGTGGATACGGGCACAATCGTCCAGAAATCGCCGATGCAGTTGCCCAACAGCTTCGCACCCTCGACTACAGTCCTGCCTTTCAATACGCTCACCCAAAAGTGTTTGAATTGGCAGATCGTCTGACCGAGATGGCTCCCGCAGGCTTGAATCATGCGTTTTTTACTAATTCTGGATCCGATTGCGCTGACACTTCACTGAAGATCGCACGTGCTTATTGGCGCATGTGTGGTCAATCCTCCAAAACCAAACTCATAGGTCGCATAAAGGGCTATCACGGCGTTAATTTTGCCGGCACTAGCTTGGGAGGTATTGGCCCTAATCGAAAACTGTTCGGCGTACTGGGCGACACAGATCACCTACCCAGTACATTGAGGGTGGAAGACGCTTTTACCAAAGGACAACCTCAAGGCGGTGAAGAGTTTGCTGAGTATTTGCAGCAGCTTGTCAGCTTGCATGATGCCTCTAATATTGCAGCGGTCATTGTTGAACCGATGTCTGGTTCGGCAGGTGTCATCGTTCCTCCCTCTGCTTATCTGCAAAAACTTCGGTCATTGTGCGACAAACACAATATCTTGCTCATCTTTGATGAGGTGATCACGGGTTTTGGGAGAACAGGAGAGGCGTTTGCTGCCGATACATTTGGTGTAATTCCGGACATCATGAACTTAGCCAAGACACTTACCAATGGCGCCATACCTATGGGTGCGGTGCTGACAACATCAGAAATTCATGATGCGTTTATGGATGAACAAGCACCCGAACACGCGGTGTCGCTACCCCACGGCTACACCTATTCAGGCCATCCAGTTTGTTGTGCCGCTGCCTTGGCGGCGTTAGATGTTTTTGTGGCCGAGGATATGCCTGGGCGGGCCAGAGTGTTGGCACCGGTTCTCGAAAGTGCCTTGCATGTTCTTCGTGGTGAGCCCAACATCATAGACATACGTAACATTGGTTTAGCGGGTGCGATTCAGTTTGCTCCTCGCGACGGCGACCCCACTATTCGCCCGTATGAGCTTGGTGTGAAATGCTGGCAGAATGATTTGTATGTGAGGTGGGGGGGTGACACGCTACAGTTTGCACCACCCCTTGTTGCCACCCCTGCGGACATAGAAAAGATGTCGGAAACGTTACGCAAAGTGATACGAGAAGTTGACTAATTAAGGAGGCCTAATGCCTAGCTATCAGATGACTGTAAACGGTGTTGATCAAGAGATCGAAGCAGAACCGAATATGCCTTTGCTGTGGGCCTTAAGAGACCTATTGGGTCTTGTCGGAACTAAGTTTGGATGCGGTATCGCCCAGTGTGGGGCCTGTACTGTGCATGTAGACGATATACCCATGCCTGCCTGTTCAGTGACCGTCGCCGCAGTGGCGGGAAGGTCTGTGCGTACCATTGAAGGTTTGGCGGATGGTGCGCAATTACATCCATTACAAAAAGAATGGATTGCACAAGACGTGGCTCAATGTGGCTACTGCCAATCTGGGCAATTAATGTCTGCAGCGGCACTGCTGAAACGTAACCCGAACCCAACCGATGACGATATCGATGCAGCCATGGCGGGTAGTTATTGTCGCTGCGGTACCTATATTCGTATTCGCTCAGCTATCCACAGTGCTGCGTCGCAAATGACGGCGAACTATGTCAACGCAGCGGAGAAAAAGGTATGAATATGAAGCTTGATCGTCGTTCGTTCTTGCGAGTGACCAGTATTGCTGGCGGTGGCTTTATTTTGTCTAGCGTTGTGCCTGTAGCCTTGGCCGAAGAATCTGTAGCCGAAGCGTCAGTCACTGCAGCAGAATTAAACGCGTTTATCAAGGTCTCATCAGATGGGAAAATAACCATCTATTCTGCGAATGCAGAAATGGGGCAGGGTATAAAAACCACCCTTCCTATGATTATTGCCGAAGAATTAGGTGCGCGTTGGGAAGATGTTGAGGTTTTGCAAAGTCCGGTGAATAAAGAGCGATTTGGTCTACAGATGGCTGGGGGTTCAACCACTGTACCTCGCACTTGGGACCAAATGCGTCAAATGGGTG
Organism: Gammaproteobacteria bacterium; assembly: GCA_003230835.1. Lineage (GTDB taxonomy): Bacteria > Pseudomonadota > Gammaproteobacteria > Pseudomonadales > Azotimanducaceae > UBA4421. The sequence continues at coordinate 4,428 of QIGT01000457.1, read as the reverse complement.
CCTCAGCTCGTGAAATGTTCATCAGTGCAGGTTCGCTGGTGATGGAATTACCCCGAGAAGAGCTGAAAACTCAAAACAGTACGGTCACCCATGAATCTGGCCGATCGATGACATTTGGGCAGCTAGCGTCTTTGGCAGCCAAACAAGAAGTACCCGATGTAGAAACCCTTGAGTTCAAGAGCCGCGAAGATTACACCATCATAGGCACCTCGATATCTGGTGTTGATAATCTTGTTATCGTGACCGGGGCGGCGTTGTTCGGTATCGATACGCGTGTTCCCGACATGCTTTATGCGGCTTATCATAAATGTCCTGCAATTGGCGGGACAGTGGTTAGTGCCAATATTAAAGAGATTAAGGCTTTGCCTGGTATTGTTGATGCATTTGTCGTCGAAGGGAATGATGATCCAACTGAGCTGTTAGACGGTATTGCTATAGTTGGAACCAATACCTTTGCTGTGTTCGATGCAAAAAGTAAGCTGAAAGTGAAATGGGACGAATCTGGCGCCTCTAAAGACAGTTGGACGGCGTTGGTCGAACAGGCGAAGGCCAAGCAAGGCCGGCGGGGTGATGACGAGATCGTTGACAAGGGTGATGTAAATACAGCATTTGCAAACCCCGACAACACCACCATTGAGGCGTTTTACGAGTACCCGTTTGTCGCGCACTTATGTATGGAGCCCATGAATTGCACAGCCCACTACAAGAAAGGAGAAGGCCTCTTCGACGACGATACTTTGGAGGTGTGGGTGCCGACTCAGGGTCCTGGGCTTGCCCTTAGTATCGCAGATAGTATGTTTGGTTTAGATAAAGATCAGGTGACTGTTCATCAGATGCGCCTCGGCGGCAGCTTTGGAAGGCGAGTGTATAAGGAATACATTGCCGAGGTGATCGAAATTTCCAAGCGTATGGAGGCGCCGGTTAAATTAACTTGGACCCGTGAGGATGATATCCGGCACGATTTTTTCCGCTCCGGCGGATTCCAGTCGGTTAAGGGCGCAGTGGATAAGCAAGGCAAGTTAGTGGCTTTTGAAAATCACTTTTTTGGTATGCAGCATGATGGTAAGCCAGTTTCTGGATCACGCTTTGGGGCTAATGAGTTTCCAATTCTAAATATCGAAAATGCCTACGCATCTAAAACTATGTTTGAAATCGATATCCCTTGTGGGCCATGGCGTGCGCCGGGTTCAAATACTACTGCCTTTGTTGTGCAGGGTTTTCTTGACGAGCTTGCCCACGCTGGAGGGCGCGACTACCTAGAATTTCTTTTAGAGCTGATGGGTGAGCCGCGTTGGTTTGATGAAGGCAATGTTCGATCACTCAATACCGGACGAGCTGCAGGTGTGATCAGGCGAGCGGCAAAGGAAGCAGGATGGGGTAGACAGATGCCTGCCGGGCGTGGCCTGGGGCTGGCCTTTTACTTGAGCCATGCCGGTCATATTGCTGAGGTCGCGGAAGTCAGCGTTGATGCGAATAAGAAGCTAACGGTACACCAAGTCACTGTTGCGGTAGATGTAGGGCCGATCATTAACCGCAGCGGAGCTATATCTCAGGTACAAGGTTCAGTAATAGATGGTCTTTCCACCATGATGGCGCAAAAAATCACTTTTGAAAATGGGCGGGTGCAGCAGTCTAATTTCCACGACTACCCTGTGCTGAGAATGCCTGACGCACCTCGTGTCGATGTGCACTTTATCGAAAGCGACTATTCGCCTACGGGTTTAGGTGAACCTGCCTTGCCTCCGCTTGCGCCCGCCGTGGCTAACGCTATTTTTGCAGCGTCGGGGCATCGCGTTCGTAAAATGCCCCTGATTGAGGAAGGCTACACGATGTAATGGCATTGCTTTTGTAAAGACGCTGCTGTGAGGATTCGGTGATACGCCCAAGAGTAAAAATCTGTTGTATCTCTTCATGGGAAGAGGCGTGTGCCGCGATAGATTGTGGCGCCGATGCCCTTGGGTTAGTGAGTCAAATGCCTTCTGGCCCAGGCATTATCGATGATCAGTTGGTGCGTGAAATTGCCGCTATGGTACCTCGCGAGATCGAGACCTTTTTGCTCACTTCTCGCGAATCGGGAGATGACATTGCTGAGCATGTGTTGTTTTGTGGCACAACTACCGTGCAGATTGTGCGCCAGATTGCGGTGTCCGAATACTCCAAAATCATCGCTAAGTTACCAAGTACGCGGCGAGTGCAGGTGATTCATGTTGAAGACGAAGCGGCCATTGAACGAGTAAAAGCATATGAACCATTCGTACACGCTTTTTTGTTAGACAGCGGGCGACCCACTGCGGATGTCGCAGAACTTGGCGGGACTGGACGTACCCATGATTGGCAAATTAGCGCCCAAATTGTTGCATCAACCCATGTGCCGGTTTTCCTTGCGGGTGGTTTAAATGCCGATAATGTTGGCTCGGCGATTCATTCTGTGCAGCCCTACGGGTTAGACTTGTGCTCCGCAGTGAGGACAAATGAAGAGCTAGATGTGCAGAAACTGCGTGGTTTCTTCGCGGCAATCAGTTCTGACAAATGAGATTCTGCTAGGCGACGTAGTGCTGATCACGTGGTAGTAGCCAAGCAGGTCCAAACTTCTCTCTCGACTAACGAGCCTGATCCTATCTCCAACAATTTCGTATCGTAAGTGGAGTGCTACAGTTAGAATAGTATGTTACAAGGTGTAGTCTACGCACCTTCTCCAAACTGATCAGTTATTGAAGAAATTTTTCTATCGCAGCTACGGATTGTTGCTGTCGGGTCAGCAGAAAAAGGTGTCCGCAGTTAAATATTTCAAGATGTGAGTTGGGAATTAGGCGCGCCATTATCCGTGCGTTGGCTAACGGTATAATGGGGTCGTCATCGCCTGCCATGATCAGGGTTGGTGTTTTTAATGAGGGCAATCGGTGCAAACTTGTCCACCCCCAAAGCGCTGAAGACTGTTGAAAGTAGCCGAGTAGACTGGGTGGGGTCATGCGTTTTGCATGTTGGCGTGCAAGGCCGTTGCTGGCGTCGCGGAAGTCTCCGCCGTAGATGGATCCCACCACGTATTCGAAATAGCCAGTGCTGAAATAACGCAGTGGAGTCATCATGCGCCACATGACTAGCGGGTTCGGAGGTACCATTAGCTGTCCGGTTGAGGTGGCGGCTAGAATCAGTTTGTCGGTACGATCTGGGAATTGCAGAGCAAACTGTTGAGCTAACATGCCCCCCCAAGACACCCCCATGACGTTGACTTGTTTGACGTCCAACTCGCTCAGCACGCTCGCTGCCATTTTTGCATAGTGGCGTAAGCGCTTAGGGATCGTGGGAGCTTCCGAGCGACCTACACCGGGTAGATCGAATGTCACCAGGTGAAAGCCGTTCAATGCTTTTAGCAAGGGCGTGAGTATCTCAATGGCTGCTCCGACACCATTGAATATTAGCAAAGTTCCGTTTGCTTGCGCGTCTTTATTACGCTGGGCTACACGGAGCTTTAATCCGTCGACGTCCAGGTACTGATAGTTAATAGTCACCTAGGCTACTCAAATACGTAGGTGCCAGGCGCGGGGCAGATTGGTGGATGTTGTTGGTTGCCTAGTTCTGCAGTGGCAGGACGTTCACCATCACCACGCTCGTTCAGCCAGTCTACCCAATAGCCCCACCAAGACTCATTATGTTGCTGAGCACCCTCCCGCCATTGCTCAGCAGTGCCGTTGTTTTCGGGGTTGGTCCAAAACACCGCCTTGGGGTTACTAGGTGGGTTGATCACGCTTTGAATATGCCCGGCTGAACTCAATACAAATTCGACGGGACCACCAAATAATTTGGTTGAGCGATAACAAGCCTTCCATGGGGTGATGTGATCGGTAGTGCCAGCGGTAATGAGAACATCAAATTTTGTTTGTTTGAGGTCGATAGGCGTGGTGCCTATCGTGACGTCTCCGGGTACTGCCAGCGACTTACCGTCAAACAAATCTAGAAAGTCGGCATGAAGTTGTGCAGGTAAGCGAGTGCAATCGTTGTTCCAATACAATACATCAAAGGTAGGTGGGTCTTCACCGTGCAAATAGTTTGATACAACGTAGTTCCAGATCAGGTCGTTGGGACGCATCCAATTGAATATTTTAGCAGTGTCATAACCATCCAGGACTCCTGCTTTTGCGGAGCGTTTACGTGCGGCATTGATGGTTGCTGGGGTGGTGAAAATATTCATTAAAGAATCTTCGGTGCCGAATGAAAGCACATTGACCATTAGGGTCAGTGAGCGGGCCGGGTGCCAGCCTCTGGCGGCAAAATGACCCAGCGCAAGTGTAAGCGTGATGCCACCCGCGCAGGCGCCGACCACATGTAGATTGTCTTGCCCGGTAATCTCCAGCGACGCTTTCAATGCAGCCTCGATCGCTTCGACATATGCATCGAGGCCTGCGTGGCTGAGCTCTTTGCGAGGATTGC
>QIGT01000119.1 GCA_003230835.1 Gammaproteobacteria bacterium | reverse complement strand
GTCGGTAGCTTTCGATTTGGCCACGCATAGGGGTTTTGATTCAGATCATGCACGGGTGTCCGGTGATGTCGGTATGGCGGGTGTGGCGATAGATTCTGTGGAAGACATGAAAATTCTGTTTGATGGCATTCCGTTAGATGAGATGTCTGTGTCTATGACGATGAACGGTGCGGTATTGCCCGTGCTCGCGGGATACATCGTTGCAGCCGAAGAACAAGGGGTGGCGCAAAAAGACCTTACCGGCACGATTCAAAATGATGTGCTGAAAGAGTTCATGGTGCGCAACACCTTCATCTATCCTCCGCAACCCAGCATGCGAATCGTTGCCGACATTATTGGCTATACCGCGCAGCATATGCCGCGTTTTAATTCGATTTCGATCTCCGGTTATCACATGCAAGAGGCGGGGGCCAATGCTGTGCAAGAGGTCGCCTTTACTATTGCAGATGGTATTGAGTATGTGCGCGCTGCCATCGCAACCGGACTAGAGGTGGATAAATTTGCACCGAGGCTTTCTTTCTTCTTTTGTATTGGTATGAATTTTTTTATGGAAATTGCCAAGTTGCGCGCGGCAAGAATTCTGTGGCATGAGCATATGCAACAATTTAATCCACAGAATCTCGCATCATCCACTCTGCGTACCCATTGCCAAACTTCTGGTGTCTCGCTGCAAGAACAAGACCCCTACAACAACGTTGTGCGCACAACTATCGAGGCCCTAGCTGCGGTGCTGGGTGGCACGCAAAGCTTGCACACCAACGCGCTTGATGAAGCCATTGCGTTACCGACGCCGTTTTCGGCGAGAATAGCGCGCAATACGCAGATCATTGTGGCCGAAGAAAGCCAAGTTACACGCACAATAGATCCGTTAGGTGGGAGTTACTATGTTGAAAGCCTGACCCATTCAATCGTTGAACACGCGCGTAAGCTGATTCGTGAAGTCGAGGCGCTCGGAGGCATGACCAAGGCAGTCATTTCTGGCATGCCAAAACAGCGCATTGAAGAGGCGGCGGCACAACGACAAGCACGCATAGAGCGTGGCGAAGATGTCATTGTTGGGGTGAATAAGTATCAGGCGGAAGAACAACAGGCTAAGTTAGATGTGTTGAGTGTGGACAACGCGAAGGTGCGTGACGCGCAGATAAGGCGATTGCAAGAAGTTAAGGCTAGCCGGGATCAAGAAAAGGTAGATGCAGGGTTGCACAGCTTGTATGAAGCAGCCAAAAACAAGACCGGGAATTTACTTGATTTAGCCATTGTCGCGACTCGCTGTCGAGCAACTGTCGGTGAAGTTTCCTACGCATTGGAGCGTGCGTGGGGCCGACATGAGCCCATCGCGAAAATGACGCCTGGTATCTATGCAGCGAGTTATGCAGATGATCCTGCCTTTACCCGAGTGCACGATGAAATCAAAATATTCACCGACATTGAAGGTCGTGCGCCGAGTATATTGGTGGTGAAGATGGGGCAGGATGGGCATGATCGTGGTGCCAAAGTAATATCAAATGCATTTGGCGATTTTGGTTTTGATGTCAGCATGGGGGCCTTGTTTCAGACGCCGACAGAAGCATCGCAACAAGCGCAATCTCTGGCTGTCGATGTTATCGGTGTGTCTACCTTAGCGGGCGGGCATAAGTCGCTCGTGCCGGAACTAGTCGAATTGTTAAGCAAGCGTGGTATGCAAGATACGATCATTGTTGTTGGAGGAGTAATTCCCAAGCAAGACTACCAAGCGTTATATGATATCGGGGTGCATGCGATATTCGGTCCAGGCAGCAATATTCCAGATGCAGCAAGTAAAATCTTAAAGCTCATACCAGGCAGAAATCGGTAAGTAAAATTTAAGTTAGGGAGTTTATTCGATGATCGGTCGATTAAATCATGTCGCCATAGTGGTGCCAGATTTGGCTGCCGCCGCGCAGATGTATAAGAACATGTTGGGTGCGAGCGTCACGCAGCCTGTGCCACTGCCAGATCAAGGCGTCACCACGGTATTCGTAGAACTACCCAATACTAAGATAGAATTGCTGCACCCGTTAGGCGAAGATTCTGCCATCGAAAAATTTTTGCGCAACAACCCCAGTGGTGGCATGCATCATGTTTGTTATGAGGTTGCGGACATTGATTGGGCGATAGACCAATTGGTGACGAAGGGTGCCCGAGTATTGGGTAGCGGTAAGCCCAGCATAGGTGCGCATGGCTTACCCGTGGTATTTCTGCACCCTAAAGATTTTTGCGGAACTCTGATTGAGCTCGAAGAGCATCAGAATCAGACAGGACACTAACAGGAGATCACTATGCACGACGAAACCATTGCGATACATGTGGGCTATGAAACCGATCCCACCACAAAGTCAGTGGCGGTGCCGATACATCAAACCGTAGCCTATGAATTCGATAATGCCCAGCATGGCGCTGATCTGTTTGATCTTGCTGTTCCGGGAAACATTTATAGCCGTATCATGAACCCGACCTGTGACGTTCTAGAGAAACGGGTAGCTGCGTTGGAAGGCGGCATTGCGGGCCTGGCTGTGTCGGCGGGGAGTGCTGCGATTAACTATGCGGTACTTAATTTGGCGGAGATCGGCGACAACATCGTAACTGTACCCCAGCTTTATGGTGGCACTTATACATTGTTTGCTCACATGTTTCCTAAGCTGGGAATTGAAGTTCGTTTTGCCGACTCTGACAAAGTTGAAGACATCGAAAAACTCATCGATGGCAAGACCAAGGCTATATTCATGGAAACTGTGGGTAACCCCGCAGGCAATATAGTGGACATTGCGGTCATTGCCGAGATGGCGCGCAGTCACGGGGTGGCGACTATTGCTGATAATACCGTAGCGACGCCAGTGCTGCTTAAGCCTATCGAGTATGGCATAGATATCGTTGTCCACTCACTCACAAAATACATGGGTGGGCATGGCACGACCTTAGGCGGAGCAATCGTTGACTCAGGTAAATTTCCTTGGACTGAACACGCACAACGGTATCATGCTCTGAATAACCCTGAACCCAGCTATCACGGTGTGGTTTATACTGAGGCTTTTGGACCGGCAGCCTATATCGGCCGGGCACGAACAGTACCTTTGCGCAATACCGGCTCTGCGTTGTCGGCCTTAGCCGCACATCAGTTGCTGATTGGTATAGAGACTTTACCCATACGTATGGAAAGGCACTGCCAAAATACTCTCGCTGTTGCTAAGCATTTGCAGGCGCATGCCAAGGTTGAATGGGTCAGTTATGCGGGTCTTGAGGAGCATCCTCATCACGAGTTAGCGAAGAAGTATATGGGTGGTTACGCCTCAGGCATTTTGACCTTCGGCGTCAAAAACGGTTATGAGGCTGGGATTAAGTTCTATGATGCGCTTAACTTATTTAAGCGGCTGGTCAATATTGGTGATGCCAAGTCACTGGCCTGTCATCCAGCATCGACCACACACCGGCAATTGTCTGTTGATGAGCAACGTGCCGTGGGCGTACTACCTGAAGCTATGAGGCTTTCCGTAGGTATCGAACATATCGACGACATCCTCGAAGATCTTGATCAGGCGTTAGCAAAATAGCGCAGGCTATTCAAACTCCAAAATGGGCTGATCGACTGTGAGATTTTCACCTTGTTTGGTGAGAATCTTCGCGATGACAACATCTTTTTCGGCGCGCAAACTGTTTTCCATTTTCATCGCCTCCACCACCGCAAGCTCCTCACCTGCTAGAATTTCATCGCCCACCGCCACCGTCATGCGGACCAACATTCCAGGCATGGGTGAAAGCAACAGATTGGATAAGTTGGGTGGTTCTTTCGGTATCATGTGTTGTGACAGTTCAGCAGCAATGGGTGAGAGGATGACTAGTTCAAGTTCGCAACCGCGATGATAAGCTTTGTAGCCTGTTCGATGTGTGTCTAGCTGCACACACTGCTGGTTGCCATTGACTTGAGCCATGACCAGACACTGGCCAATTTCCCAGTCGGTGGTGACCCGGTAAATTTTATCTTGATAGCTCACCTCATAGCCAGATTCGATACGCTTAACGTTGATGGCATAGTGCTCTTGGTTAGCAATGACAACCCAATCATGGTTGTCTTTGTATTCAAAGCGGTGGGTTTGTCCTGAAATTTCCCTCGCGCGCTCTAATTTACGAGCATGTGCAACAGCCGATATTGCTATGGGTATGAGAACGTCAGACTGCGCGATGTCTTGGGCACGAAAACCATCTGGGTATTCTTCTGCAATGAAGTTGGTGGTTAAGTTGCCCGCTTGGAAACGTGGGTGTCTGATCAACGCATTGAGGAAGCTAATGTTGTGATCTACCCCTCGAATGTAATAGGCGTCTAGTGCGTTAGCCATGTGGTCTATGGCTTGTTGGCGATCCTCACCGTAGGTAACGAGTTTGGCGATCATGGGGTCGTAGTACATTGAAACCTCACTGCCTTCTTCAATGCCAGTATCTACGCGTACAAATTCGTTTTCGGTTGGGGGTTGGTATTTTGTCAACCTACCGATGGAAGGTAGAAAGTTACGCAAGGGATTCTCAGCATAAACTCGTGTCTCCAACGCCCATCCTTTAAGGTGCACATCACTTTGTTTGAGGGCCAAGGTTTCATTGTTGGCAATGCGTAGCATATGCTCAACCAAATCTTGGCCGGTAATGAATTCAGTGATGGGGTGCTCGACTTGCAAGCGAGTGTTCATTTCCAGAAAGAAAAAATTCATCTTTGCATCTACAATGAACTCTACGGTTCCAGCGCTGCAATAGTCCACGGCTGCGGCTAGGGAAATGGCTTGTTCGCCCATGGCCTTGCGGGTTTTTTCATCTAGAAATGGGGAGGGTGCTTCTTCAATTACTTTTTGATGTCGGCGTTGAATAGAGCATTCACGTTCACCGAGATATATCGCGTTGCCGTGTTTGTCAGCAAGAACTTGAATTTCTATGTGACGGGGCTGTTCAATAAATTTTTCAGCGAACATACGATCGTCGGAAAAACTGGATCGCGCTTCGTTGCTCGCTTGTTCAAATCCGTCTCGACATTCTTCGTCGTTCCAAACAACACGCATGCCTTTACCGCCACCACCGGCAGTGGCTTTGAGCATCACCGGATAGCCAATTTCTCGGGCAACTTCAACTGCATGCTCTGCTCCACTGATGACTTCGGTGAAACCAGGGATGGTATTCACGCCGGCTTGTTGCGCCAGCAGCTTCGAAGTGATTTTGTCACCCATGCTGGTGATGGCCTTGACTCCAGGACCGATAAAGGTGATGCCTGCGGCATCTAGGGCTTCACAGAATTCTGCATTCTCTGACAAAAAGCCATAGCCCGGGTGTACAGCCTCGGCGCCGGTATCTTTGCAAGCCTGAATGATTTTATCTATTCGCAGGTAACTTTCTGCGGATGCAGCCGGGCCGATGTTGACAGCTTCGTCGGCCATGCGCGTGTGTAGGGCGTTAGCGTCTGCGTTTGAGTAAACGGCGACGGTTTTGATACCCAGACGATGAGCTGTTTTCATTACCCGGCAGGCTATTTCGCCGCGATTAGCGATGAGAATTTTTTTGAACATAGTAGTGATCTAAATCCGGAATAAAGTTAAAGCGGTATGTTGCCGTGTTTGCGCCAGGGGTTTTCTAACTTTTTGTCTCGTAACATGGCAAAGGATCGACACACTCGTGCTCTTGTTTCGCGCGGTGTGATGATATCGTCAATGTAGCCGCGGCTAGCCGCGACGAACGGATTGGCAAATTTATCTTCGTATTCTTTGGTACGAGCTGCGATGGCTTGTTGGTCGTTGATGTCTTTGCGGAAAATTATTTCAACAGCGCCCTTAGCACCCATGACGGCTATTTCTGCACTTGGCCAGGCTAAGTTAACATCACCTCTCAAGTGTTTTGATGACATTACATCGTAGGCGCCACCGTATGCTTTGCGTGTGATCAGAGTGACCTTGGGTACAGTGCATTCTGCGAATGCATATAGAAGCTTGGCGCCATTTTTAATGATGCCGCCGTATTCCTGTACGGTACCCGGCATGAAACCTGTGACATCGACTAAAGTTAAAATCGGAATATTGAAGGCATCACAGTAACGTACAAAACGTGCGCCTTTCTTAGATGAGTTAATATCTAATGAGCCCGCCAATACCATCGGCTGATTCGCAACCACGCCTATGCTAGAGCCTTGTAAACGGATGAAGCCAATCACCATATTTTGTGCGTAGCTGGGTTGCAGCTCGAAGAAATCGCCTTCGTCTGCAATTTTGGTGATGACTTCTTTGATGTCATAGGGTTTTGTTGGCTCAGATGGAATGATGGTGTCTAGTGATGGTTCTTGGCGAGATGCGGGGTCTTTACAGGGCCATCTAGGGGGCTTTTGTTTGTTGTTGGCGGGTAGAAAATCGAAGAATGTGCGGGTACGAAGAATGGCTTCGATGTCGTTTTCGAAAGACATATCGGCCACACCGGATATTTTTGTATGTACGCTGGCGCCGCCTAACTCCTCCGGCGTTACGCTTTCGTGGGTAACGGTTTTTACGACATCTGGGCCAGTGACAAACATATAGGAGGAATCTTCCACCATGAAGATAAAGTCGGTTATGGCCGGGGAGTAAACTGCGCCGCCAGCACAAGGTCCCATGATTAAAGAGAGCTGAGGTATCACCCCGGAGGCTAGCACGTTGCGCTGAAATATCTCCGCATAGCCGCCTAAGGAGGCCACACCTTCTTGGATGCGTGCACCACCCGAATCATTCATGCCAATGACCGGTGCTCCGACCTTCATGGCTTGATCCATAATCTTACAAATTTTCTCAGCGTGAGCTTCAGACAGAGATCCGCCAAATACCGTGAAGTCTTGACTGAACACGAATACCAACCGCCCATTGATGGTGCCGTAGCCGGTAATGACTCCGTCTGTCGGTATGCGCTGTGCCTGCATGTCGAAATCGTGGCAACGATGTTCGACATACTTGTCCCATTCTTCGAAGCTGCCCTCGTCGAGCAATATATGCAGGCGCTCGCGAGCGGTCAGCTTGCCCTTCAAGTGTTGTTGTATGTTGCGGTGTTCACCACCACCGAGTAAGGCAGCTTGTTGTTTTTCGCGCAGCTTGGCCAGGTTGTCCGGCATGGGGTACCCCGTTAGAGATTACAGTAGTGAGCGAGCTGGAATAATACCGGTACTTGCAGTTGGCTTCTACTTGACTCGCTTTAAGATATCAAGGCGCAGGGTGCAGTGATGTGCTTGGCACGTAAATACTCGCCCAATGATTTAGCTTGTTTATCAATTCGATGATTGCTTGCAGCACCAGTGCCCAGGACACCTTTAATATAGAAATTCATGGCACGTAAATTTGGCATGTCGTAGCGTTCGATCTCATACTGAGCCATGTCTGGCAGTAGGCGTTTGAATTCGGCGATAGTAAGGTATTCATGCAAGAAGCTATAGGCGGCGTCGGTTTTGGCCCAAACACCACAATTGGCGTTACCTCCCTTGTCGCCAGAACGTGTCCCATAGAGTCGACCAAAAGGAATCGTGGTGGTTTCTCCACCTGGCGTTGGTGCGATTGTTGTGGGCGTTTGTTGGTAATAGATATCTTCGAAGTTGAGTTGCTGGGTGGGTAGGACGGCTGTGACCTTGCCTTCGAAGTGCACGTGTTCAGTGACCTTTTGGCTGCTGATGAGTGCAGGCCAATGGATTATTGCACGCTCGCCATTGAACCCTACCGCGCCGCGACCCGTATTTCCCGGGATGGTAGCCAGCGCCAGTTCAACCATTTTGGCACCCAGCAAACGGCCTACCTTTTTAGCGTCCTTAGTGGTGAAGGTGATGCGTAACGCGGCATGGGCTACTTCATTTTCGCTGGGGTTTTCTTGGTCACTGCGAATGAGTTGAATGTCTACATCGTCAAATTGGTCCCGGCCACCCAAATTATGCAAGATTTGATCTGTGTAAATTTCGGCTTTCTTCTCGATATCTAAACCGGTCAGCAAAACCTCCGTCGTATGCTTGTGAGGACCAAGGGTGTTGAAACAGACTTTGTGGGTTTTTGGCGGGGTGCTACCGCGAGTGCCACTCACTCGAACCCTGTGTTCTCCCACTTGCTCGATTATCGAGGTATCGAAATGAGCGATGACATCAGGGTTCAGGTAGGCGGGGGTCGATATTTCGTAGAGCAATTGAGCGGTAACGGTGCCTACTGAAACCAATCCGCCGGTGCCGGGATGTTTGGTAATGGTAAAACTGCCATCTCTTTCTATTTCGGCTATGGGGTAGCCGACGTTGTGGAAACTCGGTACTTCTTCAAAGAAGGCATAGTTGCCACCACAACACTGTGCACCACACTCAATGATGTGTCCGGCGGCCAATGCGCCTGCTAAGGCGTCGTAGTCGTTGCGATTCCAGTTAAATTTCCAGGCGGCAGGTCCGATTACCACGGCTGCATCTGTGACTCGCGGACAAATCACAATGTCTGCCCCTTGATCTAACGCTTCTTTTATAGCCCACCCACCCAAGTAAACGTTTGCGGTGAGAGCTTGTTGATCTGTATCAGCCAGCGCCATGGCAGTGTCTAGGTTGGTAAAAGTTTCGCCCTGGCTTTGCAGCAGATCAAGATCGTTAAGAATATTGTCGCCGTCGATATAGGCTACTTTAGCTTGTAGACCTAACTCGTCGAGAATTTTTTGCACTTCTGTAGCCATGCTGCGTGGGTTGAGCCCACCAGCGTTGGTGACGATCTTGATGCCTTTCGAGATACAGGTGTTGGCGACGTCGGACAGTTGCTTTAAGAAAGTTCCCACATAACCCATGTGCTCGCCACGAGTTTGTTTCTGGTTATATAGAATGGACATGGTGAGTTCGGCAAGATAGTCGCCAGTGAGCACATCTATGGGACCGCCTTCAACCATTTCACGGGCAGCGGCCAGGCGATCTCCATAGAAACCGCTGCAGTTCGCGATGCGAATCACCTCATTCATTATCAACAATCCATGCAGCCTTGCGTTTTTCGCGGAATGCCGCCATGCCTTCCGCAGCTTCATCTGAACGAAACATGCGTCCACTCCACTCGGCTGTTTCTGCGAATCCTTCTTGTATGGAGAGTTCAGCGACCCGCTTAACCAATTTTTTGCACTCGATGACAGCTATAGGCCCACCTAAGTTGATCATGTCTATTTCTTCCTGCACGGCGTTGTGCAACTGATCTGCCGCTACCGCGCGGTGTGCTAGTCCCATGTCGAGTGCCTGTTGGCCGCTAAAACGTTCTCCCGTTAAAAATAGTTTCATCGCATGGTGTGTGCCCAGCTTAGGTATGCATACCACTGATATCACTGCTGGAATAACACCGATGCGCACTTCGCTAAAACTCATTTTGGCGTCTTGATTTGTTATGACAATGTCTGCTGCGCCAACCATACCTAAACCACCAGCAAAAGCCGCACCATTGACAGCCGCAATCACTGGTTTAGGGCTGTCCAATATGGCGTTGAGTACGTCGGGGTAAGAAATTGCGCGTTGACCATCAACAACTTCGCCGGGGGGGCTTTTTAAGTCTGCTCCCGCGCAAAATGCAGGTCCGTTACCAGTAATAACAATCGAACGAACATGGTCGTCTGTGATGGCCGTTTGGATGTGTGCAAACAGTTCGTTGACCAACACGGCTGACAAGGCATTGCGATTTTCGGGCCGATTGAGGGTGATCCAAGCGGCGCCTTTTTTTACTTCGTATAGAGTTGTTTGTGTTGCAGACATTCTACGCTCCGTCGGTTTCAGTAATGGTCACTAACAATTGGCCGTTTTCTACTTGTTCGGCAACGTTAACGTGCACTTTTTCCACTACACCGCTGAATGGTGCAGTGATGCGATGTTCCATTTTCATGGCTTCGAGGATGACTAACAATTGACCTTTTTCGACCGTCATGCCGGGTTCTACTTCGGTAGTGAGCACAGCACCAGGCATGGGAGCGGTCAATCCCCCGCTGATGTCGGCTACCCCGGGCAATGGGTAGCGAGGGTGTTCAAGCAGTTCAAACCCACCTTTGCTGGATTGCACCAACCATGTGTCGCCATTGGGTTGTACTGTAAAAGACAGACGGCACCCGTCTATGGCGATGTCAACGTCTCCAGTACCGCAGTTAAAAGATTCCACCTCCAGAGATTGGTCGTTGATGACAAACTTAAAATTTCCGTTGCGCTGAGATTGATATTGCACATGGAGTTGTTGTTCTCCAAGGGTGAAGCTGATTCGCTGCATAGGCATGGTAGAAACGCGCCACCCACTTGGTAAGTGTCGACCGATCTTAGCGCTGGCAACTCTTCGCGCCTGTCC
>QIGT01000370.1 GCA_003230835.1 Gammaproteobacteria bacterium | reverse complement strand
GCAAGATGCGCCGAGATATACCAGCGTCGTGGACGATGTACGAGGGTATTTGTGCGCTAGAATGGAGGCGTGTTTGCAACAAGGCATTGGTTTGGATCATCTAATGTTAGATCCGGGCTTTGGTTTTGGCAAAAGCATGAGTCACAACTTGGCTTTGCTGAGTGAATTGGCAAATTTAAGAATACACAATGCGCCGTTACTCGCAGGCCTCTCCCGCAAGAGTATGTTGGGAGAGATAAGTGGTCGAGGTGTTAATCACCGCCAATCGATAAGTGTTGCTGCTGCGCTGATGGCGGTGGAGCGTGGTGCTGACATGGTTAGAGTCCACGATGTGGCGCAGACTGTTGATGCGCTTAAGTTGCATCGTGCCCTAATTGAATTTGAAAGGTGAGACGAATGTCATGAGCAGGAAATACTTTGGAACAGATGGCATTCGTGGTCGTGTTGGTCAGTATCCGATAAACCCAGAGTTCTGTTTGCGCTTGGGTTGGGCGGTGGGTACGGTCTTTGCCAATCGTGGCGTTAACCAAGGAAATGCACCAGCGCATATCCTTATTGGTAAGGATACCCGCATATCAGGCTACATGTTGGAGTCCGTATTAGAATCGGGCTTGGCGGCGGCGGGTGCTGACGTTAGCCTGCTGGGTCCAATGCCAACCCCGGCTATTGCCTACTTAACCCGAACTCTGCGTGCAGATGCGGGTATCGTGATCAGCGCTTCGCACAACCCTTATTATGATAATGGCATTAAGTTCTTTGATGGCCAAGGTAACAAGCTAGCCGACATAGTGGAGTTGGAAATTGAAGCCCAACTGGAACAACCGATGGCTTGTGTGGACTCTGAACGTCTAGGTCGTGCGTCGCGTGTCGCAGATGCGGCCGGCAGATACATAGAATTTTGTAAGGCCACTGTCGCGCGTGGGTTCTCTTTGCGGGGCATGCGCATTGTTTTGGATTGTGCAAACGGTGCGACTTATCATGTTGCGCCCCGTGTATTTGAAGAGCTAGGTGCAGATGTGATCGTTCTTGGCGCAGAGCCTAACGGGGTTAATATCAACGAAGGTTGCGGTTCAACTGCACCGGAGGCTTTGCAAGAAAAAGTGATCGAGGTTCGTGCCGATGTGGGCATCGCTTTTGACGGCGATGGTGATCGCGTGGTTATGGTTGATGCACAAGGTAATTTGTTAGATGGGGATGAAATTCTATACATAATTGCGACCTATCGACAATCAAAAGGAACCCTAGGCGGTGGTGTGGTCGGTACTGTCATGACTAACTTTGGCTTAGAGAAAGCTTTTGCTGCGGCAGGTATTGCTTTTCGTAGAGCGCCGGTGGGTGATCGCAATGTCACCGAATTATTACACAATGAAGGGTGGTCGTTGGGAGGCGAAGCTTCGGGCCATATCCTTTGCCTAGATCTCTTGGGTACTGGTGATGCCATTGTTGCCGCGTTGCAAGCGTTGGTGCCTGTTGTTGAACTGAGCAAGCCTATCAGTGAGTTGGTGAAAGGCGTCAGCAAGCTGCCACAAGTAATGATTAATGTGAAGGTGAAAGACCCTGGCTTGGTGGCGGCATGTGAAGTTCTACAAAATGCAGTGTCGGCTAAACAAGACGTTCTTGCCGATCGTGGCAGAGTCCTGGTGCGGCCATCGGGTACAGAGCCTGTGTTGAGGGTCATGGTTGAAGGCGAGGACGGTGACGAAGTTCGTCAAATCGCTAATGAACTTGCCGCGGTGGCTCAAAGCCAAAACTGATTAATATTTGCTTCTGACGCGGTATGACTGCCGCTGCGTTTTCTTATGTTCAAAAAACTAAAAACTGACTGGCCATTTGCGGCTGGACGAGTGCCCTTTTTTTACGGTTGGGTGATTGCAGTCCTATCTACGTTGGGATTCTTGTTGAGTGTCCCAGGTCAGACCATGGGTATGGCTGTATTCGCGGAAGAGTTCATAGAAGTTTTTGAACTCACCAGAACCGAGCTTTCAGCCGCCTATTTGTTTGGCACCATCGGCAGTGCTTTATTGCTCACTCGTGCTGGGCGTTGGTATGACCACTATGGCGCACGCGTCATGTTGTTAGGGTCGGCTGTATTGTTGGGTATTACCCTTGCGGTGATCAGCACCCTAGACATTGTTGCTGGTGCAATCTCTACTTGGCTGGGTTTGTCGATGGCCTGGGTGAGTTTCCCCTTAATTTTGATCGGTTACTTCGGCGTGCGTTTTGCCGGGCAGGGGGTGCTGACCAGTGCCAGCAGAAATTTGCTCTTGGTTTGGTTTGAAAAACGCCGAGGTTTGGTGGCTGGCTTTCGCGGTGTGTTTGTTTCCCTCGGCTTTTCGTTGGCACCTTTGCTGCTCGCGTTGATGATCGATGACTTTGGCTGGCGAGGCGCATTGTGGATTATGGCCGTGGTAGTGGGTTTGGGTTTCTCCCTGATTGTGTTGGTGTTTGTGCGCGATCATCCCAGCCAGTGTAATTTACGCGCCGATGGTGAGCCGCTGGTGTCGTCATCAGCCCACCAGCCATTGACTGGGCACGATGTTGGGGTTGCCCAGGTGCGCCGAGACCCGGTGTTTTGGATGTATGCCAGCGCGCTATCAATGCACGCCATGTTCGGAACTGCGGTAACGTTCCACATTGTGGCGATTTTTGGCGAGGCTGGACGCTCGCGTGAAGAGGCGTTCGGATACTTTTTGCCTCAGGCCATTGTATCCCTGTCCGTTAACTTGCTGGCCAGTACAGCTGCAGATTACTTGCGTCTCAAACCATTTTTACTGGTCATGTTGGTGGCATTTATTGTGGGCGCCTATGGGCTCACGCAACTACAATCGCAATTGGGTTACTGGTTGTTAGTTGTTGGCTTTGGTGCCGGCGGCGGTCTTTGGGGGGTGCTTTCGAATCTTGTCTTCGTGCGCCATTATGGCGTACTTCATTTAGGCGAGATCAGTGGCTTGAATACCTCGCTGACAGTATTTGCCAGTGCTATCGGACCGTTGCTATTCAGTGTCGCCAATGAACAGATTGGCTCTTTTTCCTCTGCTGCGGTGGGGTGTCTCGGCGCATTGGTGGTGTTATTGCTGGTGGGCACGGTATTAGCTCAGCCAAGAGATTTAGATCCGCGGCTAAAACTAAGATAAAACCTGGTATCGCTCCCGCCCGCGAGAGCCTTGGCAAATAACCGCACAACCGTATACCATTGCGCGCCCTCAAAGACGAAGGTTTTTGGAGATGCGTCGAAGTTTGGTTGCGGCAAATTGGAAAATGCATGGGTCACTCACGCATATTCAGGACTTTGTCACGGATTTCTCAGCGGTAGACAATGTGGATGTGGTGATTTTCCCCCCGGTTGTTTACTTGCAGGCGATGGCCAGTAGTCTGCCTATGTCGATATATTGTGGCGTTCAAGACATTGGCACCAGTGCCAGCGGACCTCACACAGGCGAAGTGGCAGCCGAAATGGTTTTCGAAGTTGGGGGTGCTTGGGCAATTGTGGGGCATTCTGAACGACGCATTGATCAGAGTGAAATGGACGATTTAGTGGCTACTAAGGCTGCCGCTGCAGTGCGCGGCGGCTTGCACCCCATCATATGTGTGGGTGAGTCTTTGGCAGAACGCGAAGCAGGACATGAAATTGCAGTGGTAGAGGGGCAACTCGAAGCGGTACTTGACCGCTTGGATGTGGCGCAGTTGGCGCGCGGTGCAATTGCTTATGAGCCAGTTTGGGCGATAGGCACTGGTCGTACCGCGAGTCCGCAACAAGCCCAAGAGATGCACGCCTTTATCCGCGATAAGGTGGCGCATGTAGATGAAGTGGTAGCTTCACAGATGCGTATTTTGTACGGTGGCAGTGTAAGTCCTGACAATGCAGCTGCTCTGTTCGCAGAAGAAGACATAGATGGTGGTTTGGTCGGAGGCGCGTCTTTGGATGCAGGAGAATTTTCCGCCATCATCGCGATCGCAGGCGTGGCCGCCACCGCAGATTGAAAGTCAGCGGTTTTTTTAAACGCAAAGAAATAGGTTAATTTTAAGATGTCGACTATTGAAATCGTGTTGTTAGTGCTTCTCGTCACCGATGCGTTGGTGTTGACGATATTGGTTCTGATGCAGCAAGGTAAAGGTGCAGATGTTGGGGCTGCCTTCGGTAGTGGTTCCTCAAGTACCATGTTTGGCAGTGTAGGCTCTGGTTCGTTCTTAACCCGCGCGACTTCTTGGCTGGCGGTAGCTTTCTTCGCCATTGCCTTTGCTCTGGCGTACATTGCTAAAGAAAAAGCGGACTCGGTTAGTGATTTGGGGATCCCCCAAGTTGAACAACAAGTGCCTTCCAGTGAGTTGACGGACATTCCGGGCGCTGTAGATTCGCTCAACTTTGATGGCGACATTCCTGCAGCGCCAGCTTCTGAAACAGATGTTGTGGAAGATATTCCAGAACGCTAGATGCTATCTAGGTTATATAAGTACCTCATGTATACATGCCGAAGTGGTGAAATTGGTAGACACGCTACCTTGAGGGGGTAGTGGGCTTATGCTCGTGCGAGTTCGAGTCTCGCCTTCGGCACCAACCTTGTCTTGACGTAATAGACGAAACAACAGACACAATAGATCTGAAACTACCTGTTTTATAGGCTTGCAGGTCGATGTCTCGATCCCTATACTCCGCCTCCTTGCTGATGCGGGGTGGAGCAGTCTGGTAGCTCGTCGGGCTCATAACCCGAAGGTCGTGGGTTCAAATCCTGCCCCCGCTACCAAGCAGAAGAGCCTCGATAGGGGCTTTGTGGTTCTCGCACTTGACTCGTGCAGTGGGCTCCAACATTGGAAAATGCAGTACGTGAAGGAGTCAAAGAAGGTGGGCGTAAGGCCCATTTTTTGTGCCAAATTTTTTGTGCAAGACAAATGTGAGCGCCTAAAGATTGCGCTTTAAGGGTTTAATTTATTGAGCTGAGTTGTTGAATAGAAAGGAAACAGAAGTAGAAGAACTACTGGCGCCAACGGTTCAAGCACTCGGCTACAACATCTGGGGTGTAGAGTATTTGAATCAAGGCAAGCACAGTAAATTGCGCCTATACATTGATAGCGAAGAAGGCATCGAAGTTGACGATTGTGCGGCAGTAAGCAGACATGTGAGCGACATATTAGATGTCGAAGAGTCTATTGAGAGCGCCTATACGCTTGAAGTTTCCTCTCCCGGATTAGACCGAATTCTATTTAAAGAGAGTCAATACCAAGCGAGTATTGGCGAACAGGTGGATGTACGACTGAATTTTCCTTTCGAGGACCGAAAGAAATTTAGCGGCATGTTGGTAGACATACAAGAATCGAGTGCAGTTGTGCAAATTGATGACGATGAGTATGTGCTGCCTATTGAAAACATTGCTCGGGCACGTGTTGTTCCGACATTTGACAAAGGTTAGGCGAACGAATGTCTAAAGAAATTCTTTTAGTCGTGGAAGCCGTTTCACACGAAAAGGGCGTTCCCAAAGACGTCATTTTTGAGGCGATCGAAGCTGCGTTGGCAATGGCGACCAAGAAGCGTTACACCGAAGATGCTGAGTTTCGCGTGGCCGTTGATCGAACCACCGGGGAGTATGAAACTTTTCGTACCTGGAAGGTGGTTAACTATGAAGACGAAGAAGAGCTAAACCCCGATGCCATGCACAATGTGGAAGAGGCGCGCGAAATCAAGCCCGATGCGCAATTGGGTGATGTGCTCGAAGACCCAGTCGAGTCCATAGAATTTGGGCGCATCGCTGCACAAACGGCCAAACAGGTCATTGTACAAAAAGTTCGTGAGGCAGAGCGTGCGCAAGTAGTAGACGCTTATATGCCTCGCATGAATGAATTGGTGAGTGCGACAGTTAAGAAATTAGGTCGAGACAGCGTCATTGTTGATCTTGGCAGTAATGCAGAAGGCATTCTTACCCGCGAGCACCTTATTCCTCGTGAGACCTTTCGTGTCGGAGATCGTTTGCGTGCTTTGTTGGTAGACATTCGGCCGGAAAATCGTGGTCCGCAACTCATTCTGTCGCGCACGGCGCCAAAGATGTTGATTGAGTTGTTTAAGGTCGAAGTCCCGGAGATATCTGAAGACGTGATCGAAATTCGTGGTGCTGCCCGAGACCCGGGTTCTCGCGCCAAAATAGCAGTGATGACCAACGACGGGCGTATTGATCCTGTTGGTGCATGTGTGGGTATGCGTGGTTCTCGTGTTCAAGCGGTGTCCGGCGAACTTGCCGGTGAGCGTATCGATATTGTGCCTTGGGATGAAAACCCTGCTCAATTGACGATTAATGCGATGGCGCCTGCCGAAGTGGCTTCCATTGTCCTAGATGAAGAAACTCACTCTATGGACATTGCCGTCACCGAAGAAAATTTAGCTCAGGCTATTGGTCGCGGCGGGCAAAACGTTCGATTGGCCAGTGATTTGTGCGGCTGGTCGCTGAACATCATGACTGAAGAAGAAGCAGCCCAAAAACAAGAAACAGAAGCACTGAAGTACATCGAAGAGTTTAAGCAGGCTTTGTCTGTAGACGAAGATGTTGCAGGAGTCTTGATTGAAGAAGGTTTCACCACCTTGGAAGAAATTGCCTATGTCCCCATCGAAGAGATGGTGGCGATCGAAGGCTTTGATGAAGAGATTGTAGAAGAGCTTCGAAATCGTGCGAAGGATGCGCTACTGACAAAGGCGATTGCAAGTGAAGAAGCGCTTGGAGACGTACAACCGGCGGACGATTTGTTGCATATGGAAGGTATGGAGCGAACGTTGGCGTTTAAACTCGCCAACAATGAAATTGTGACGATGGAAGATCTTGCAGAACTTGCTGTACCTGAGTTGTTGGATATAGAACCGGACTTGGCAGAAGACGTGGCCGCGGCGTTGATATTAAAAGCGCGTGAGCCGTGGTTTGCTGAGGCAGAGGCGCAGCTAGAAGCAACGGCGGAGCAGGAAGCAACAGCGCAGCAAGAAACAACGACGCAACAAGCAACGGCTCAAGAAAAAATTGAGAAAGCGGATTAGTAAGACTGCTCCCAAAGTGTTGGGTTCAGAGCAGTAGGAGTTATCGATGGCAGATGTATCAGTAAAACAACTTGCAGAGACAGTGGGCGCACCCGTTGATCGCCTCCTGAAACAAATGCAGGATGCCGGTTTAGCGCATAAGTCTGAAGATGAAATGGTGTCTGAAGATGAACGGCAAACTCTGCTTGGGTTTTTAAAGCGAAGCCATGGTGAAAGTGCGGAAGCGCCAAAGAAAATTACCTTGAAGCGTAGAAGCACAGCGACACTAAAGGCGGGCCAAGGCAGATCTGGGCGCAATGTCAGTGTTGAAATTCGACGTAAACGCACCTATGTTAAGGGTGGCGATGTAGGTGATGAGCAAAAGGCAGCAGCGCAAGATGCAGGACCGTCTCAATCAGAACTCGAAGCCAAACGAATACGTGAAGAAGACACTGCGCGTAAAGATGCAGAAGAACAAACACGTAATGTTGAGGCTGAACGTAAGGCAGATGTTGCGCGAAAAGCAGAAGAAGAACGCATCGCAGCTGAGCAATTGGCTCGCCAACAAGAAGAGCAACGGGCAGCAGAAGAAGCCACCAAAACCGAAGAACCTAACAAGCCAGCGGAAACTGCTGCTGATATTCAAGC
Source organism: Gammaproteobacteria bacterium (assembly GCA_003230835.1). Classification (GTDB taxonomy): domain Bacteria; phylum Pseudomonadota; class Gammaproteobacteria; order Pseudomonadales; family Azotimanducaceae; genus UBA4421. The sequence goes on along the minus strand of QIGT01000370.1, from coordinate 8,994 downwards.
AAAAGAGCAGGCTGCTGAAAAAGGCGGTAAGCGAGTCAAGGGTAAGGAAAAAGATCGCAAGCCTCCCAATGCGGGAAGAGGCGACGGGAAAAATCGTCGACGTGAACTTTCTCTGAAGAGTGAACGACGCACCCGGCGCAAGCAACCTCGCCACCGACAGGCGCCACTGCAGGTGGACCAGCAAGGGGGTGAGTTCAAGCCGACAGAGTTTATCTCTCGTGAAGTAGAGGTTGGGGAGCTCAATTCGGTTGGAGACCTTGCTCAAAACATGGCGGTTAAGGCCGGAGAGGTTATCAAAACTCTGATGGGTCTTGGCGTCATGGCCACAATCAACCAAACCATCGATCAAGACACAGCCACTTTGGTGGTCGAAGAAATGGGTCACAAGGTGGTCCATGTCAGTGACGACGTGTTAGAAGAACAGCATGTTGCGTCGCTACAGATAGAGGGAGATATTGTTGGTCGAGCACCGGTGGTGACGGTCATGGGTCACGTTGATCACGGTAAAACATCCCTGTTAGATTATATCCGAAAAACGCGAGTCACTACTGGCGAAGCAGGCGGAATTACTCAGCATATTGGCGCCTATAGCGTAGAAACTCCAGCTGGAGCGGTTACCTTTATTGACACGCCTGGGCACGCGGCATTTACATCTATGCGAGCTCGCGGTGCACGCATTACTGATATTGTTATTTTGGTAGTAGCTGCAGACGATGGCGTTATGCCTCAGACCGAAGAAGCGATACAGCACGCCAAGGCGGCAGAAGTGCCGATGATTGTGGCGATTAATAAAATAGATCTAGAAGGTGCAGATCCAGAGCGAGTAACTAATGAACTTTCTGCTAAGGAAGTAGTGCCTGAAGAGTGGGGGGGCGATACCCAGTTTGTGAAAGTTTCCGCCATCACAGGTGAAGGTGTTGATACCTTGTTGGAATCTATTGTCTTGCAAGCCGAGATATTGGAGTTAGGTGCGATTGAAGAAGCACCAGGGCACGGTGTGGTGGTTGAATCGCGTTTGGATAGAGGTCGTGGTCCTGTTGCGACGGTGTTGGTACAAAATGGCACACTACAACAGGGCGACATTGTCATCGCTGGTGAGTGTTATGGTCGCGTCCGAGCCATGTTAGATGATAATGGCAACCCGACCAAAACGGCAGGACCCTCTGAGCCGGTAGAGGTATTAGGACTAAATGGCACGCCCGCAGCGGGCGATGACTTCTCTGTCGTATCTGATGAGCGAAGTGCTCGAGAGCTAGCAGAATTTAGAAGTGATAAGAGCCTAGAGCACAGGCAAGCACTACAGCAAGCCTCCAAGCTTGAGAACATGTTTGCGAACATGGCGGAAGGCGAAAAACGCGTCCTAAAACTAGTGATTAAGGCCGATGTGCGTGGCAGCCTCGAAGCCATTGTGCAGGCGTTAGCCGAGATTGGAAACGATGAAGTCAGCGTGCAAGTGCTTGGTTCCGGGGTTGGTGGTATCAGTGAGTCTGATGCCACTATGGCCGTGACATATGGCGCGGTGGTATTCGGTTTTAATGTACGGGCCGATAAGTCAGCGAAATTGCAACTCGAAAGAGAAGGTATCGATTTGCGTTACTACAGCGTTATCTACGAACTGTTAGATGATGTCAAAAGTGTCCTGTCTGGCATGTTATCGCCAGAGGTCCGCGAGGAAATTGTTGGCGTAGCCCAGGTACGTGATGTGTTCCGTTCGCCACGCTTCGGCGCGATTGCCGGGTGTATGGTTATTGAAGGGAACGTTGTTCGTAACAAGCCCATTCGTGTTTTACGCGATAACATCGTAATTTACGAAGGTGAGTTAGAGTCTCTGCGCAGATTCAAAGAAGATGTAAACGAAGTTCGTAATGGTACCGAATGCGGTATCGGAGTACGTAACTACAACGACGTCCGCTCTGGTGATCAAATCGAAGTATATGACACCAAAGAAGTGGCGCGTGAACTGTAAAGTACTGGCGTAGATGCAAGCCGTATCCAGAGACTTAAAAGTTGCCGACTTCGTACGCGACGAAGTTGCACGTATCTTGCAGTTTGAAATGCGTGACCCTCGTGTAGGCAGCTTTGTATCTGTTAACGACGTTAAGGTCAGTAAAGATCTTTCTTATGCAGAAATATACGTATCTTCATTGCAAGCAACTACTGAACAAGAACGTGTGGAGCTGATTGCAGTGCTGAACAAGGCGGCTGGTTTTTTCCGTTCGAGCTTGGCTAAACGACATACTATGCGCACCACACCAGCACCTAGGTTTCATTACGACGAGCTGGTCGAGAGCGGCCCGCGGCTTGAAAAACTGATCAGTGACGCTGTGTCTAAAGATAAACAGAACCCCGGCTACGAAGGTGATAAAGATGGCCAGGCGTAGGCGCGGCAGAGCTGTCAACGGCATGTTGGTGCTGGACAAGCCTCAAGGCATTTCCTCCAGCGATGCAGTGCAACAAGTAAAACGTTTGTATGGCGCGCAGAAAGTTGGTCATACCGGTAGTCTCGATCCGTTAGCAACAGGTGTATTGCCATTGTGCTTTGGGCAAGCAACCAAGTTCTCGCAGTTTTTGTTGTCATCGCACAAAAAGTACTGGGTACGGATATCAAACTGGGTGTATCTACCGACACGGGCGACTCAGAAGGTGATGTAACGGATGAGAAAGATGCCCGACACATTACCGCTGAAGATGTCGAACTAAGGCTGCAGTCGTTTCGTGGTGACATTAAACAGGTGCCTTCGATGTTCTCTGCCTTAAAACACAAGGGTCAGCCGTTGTACAAGTTGGCTCGCCAGGGTATTGAAATAGAGCGCGAAGCGCGCAGTCTTACCGTGTTCAGTAATGAACTGGTAAACTTTGGTATGAGCGATGATGACGGTCATATAGAAATTGAGCTTGAAATCCACTGCAGCAAAGGTACCTACGTGCGGACCATTGCTCAGGACCTAGGTGAGCTACTGCAGGTAGGCGCTCATGTCACCGCGCTACGACGTAGAGAGGCGGGTCCTTTTCAAGAAAGCGATTCGGTGACGCTAGAATTTTTAGAGCAAGAGCGAGAACACGGCTCTTTAGATAGATTTTTACAACCCATTGCCAGCGCGGTGGGTCAATGGCCAGAGGTGGTTTTAACCGATGCAACGTCGTTCTATTTACGACAGGGTCAGCCGGTTTTAATCCCTCGTGCACCAACCAGTGGGTGGGTGCGGTTAAGTGAATTGCGCGGCGACGAGGCAGAATTCCTCGGCGTAGGCGAAGTGCTGGACGATGGGCGTGTTGCTCCTCGTCGATTAATGGTCAGCTCTTAAGGGCTATTGCAATATTTGCTATATGCAATTTTGCTATTTCCAAAGGGGCTGACAACCTAAATGTAAGGCGCAGACAACTGTAAATATGCACGGTTGGCGCTGCCAGTAAATATTGCATATTAAAGGAGAAATGAAATGGCTTTATCCGCTGAAGTAAAAGCAGGCATCGTCAAGGAATATCAAACTAGTGACAGCGATACGGGTTCCCCTGAAGTACAGGTTGCCCTACTGACACACAACATAAACTCATTGCAAGAACACTTTCGCGATCACCATAAAGATCATCACTCACGTCGTGGGTTGATTCGCATGGTGAATCAGCGTCGTAAATTGTTAGATTATTTAAAAAGTAAAGAAGTGGCTCGATACACAGATCTTATTAAGCGACTTGGATTACGTCGCTAATCGAGCTTATTGGAGAAATATATTTTGAACTCAACTATTAAGAAATTTCAATTCGGAGAGACAGAAGTCTCAATTGAAACAGGAAAAATTGCGAAACAAGCCACCGGATCTGTTGTAGTCACCATGGGTGACACGGTTGTGCTAACGACTGTGGTCGGCGTTAAAAGCGCACGTGCTGGGCAGGCTTTCTTCCCACTCACGGTCAACTACCAAGAAAAGACTTATGCAGCAGGAAAAATTCCTGGTGGATTCTTTCGTCGTGAAGGTCGGCCGTCGGAAAAAGAAACCCTGACATGCCGTCTCATTGACCGTCCTATTCGCCCCTTATTTCCCAAGGGATTCATGAATGAAGTACAAGTTGTGTGTACCGTCATGTCTACAGATAAGGATCAGGATCCAGATATAGCATCCTTGATTGGAACCAGTGCAGCACTCGCTATCTCAGGAATTCCGTTCAAGGGACCCGTTGGTGCAGCCAGAGTAGGTTTTCAAGACGGCCAGTATTTGCTTAACCCAGGCTATGCAGCGTTAGAAGATTCCATGTTGACCATGACCGTCGCTGGTACAGAATCTGCCGTACTCATGGTGGAATCTGAGGCTAAAGAACTCAGCGAAGATGAAATGCTCGGTGCGGTTTTATTTGCCCATCAAGAAATGCAAGTTGTCATCAAGGCGATCCAAGAGCTCGCTGATGAAGTTGGCAAGCCCGCTTGGGATTGGCAACCCGAAGCCATAGACGATGAGCTCCTAGCGACCGTAACGACATCGGTTAAAAGCGATCTTGGAGAAGCCTACAAGATCAGCGACAAGATGGATCGCCAGAGTCGTGTTAGTGAATTACGCACTCAGTTGGTTGAGCAATTGGCTGGTGGTGAAACCCCTGCCAACAGCGCGGACGATGTGTCCGATATGTTCGGTAAGGTAGAGAAAGACATGGTTCGCCAGCGTGTGTTAGACGGAGAGCCCAGAATTGATGGGCGCGACCTGCGCACCGTGCGATCAATCGCGGTAGAAGTTGGCATGTTGCCTAAAACCCACGGTTCTGCATTGTTTACTCGAGGCGAAACTCAAGCAATCGTTGTCGCCACTTTAGGCACCTTGCGTGACGCTGCATTGGTTGATGCCTTGGAAGGCACCTTTAAAGACCAGTTTATGTTGCACTATAACTTCCCTCATTACAGTGTGGGCGAAGCGGGTTTCATGGGTGGTACCAAGCGTCGTGAGATTGGCCATGGCCGTTTGGCACGGCGTGGGGTTGCAGCGGTACTACCCAAGGAAGAAGACTTTCCTTATACCATTCGCGTGGTTTCGGAAATTACTGAATCTAATGGTTCCAGTTCTATGGCCAGTGTATGTGGTACCTCGCTTGCTCTTATGGATGCCGGTGTGCCGCTGAAAACACCGGTAGCAGGCGTTGCCATGGGATTAGTGAAAGAAGGCAATCGCTATGCGGTTCTAACAGATATCTTGGGTGATGAAGATCACTTGGGCGACATGGACTTTAAAGTTGCAGGCTCCAAAGAAGGCATCACTGCTTTGCAAATGGACATCAAGATAGACGGCATTACCGAAGAGATCATGGAAGCTGCGCTGCAGCAAGCGCATGAAGCGCGACTGTACATTCTTGCCGAAATGAACAAGGTCATTAGTGAGTCTCGTGCGGAGCTATCTGAAAATGCACCAGCGATGACAACCATCAGTGTTCACCCGGATAAGATTCGCGACATCATCGGTAAGGGTGGCGCCACCATTCGAGGTATTGTCGAAGAAACTGGCGCGCAAGTTGATATTGATGACGACGGTAACGTGCGTATTTACGCTGATACCAACGCCGCCAAAGATGCAGCGGTTGCGCGAATTCAAGAAATCACAGCAGAAGCTGAGGTGGGCAAGATCTACCACGGTAAGGTAGCGCGCATTGTTGATTTTGGTGCATTCATCAACATTTTGCCAGGCAAAGACGGTTTGCTGCACATTTCTCAAATCGCCGAAGAGCGGGTAGAGAAAGTCACAGACTTCTTGTCGGAAGGTGAAGAAGTGGATGTTGTTGTCCTTGATGTAGACCAACGCGGCCGCATTAAGCTGTCGATCAAAGAGTTGAGCAAATATCAAGACCACGATGCAGGTGACGCCTCTGAGCAAGCATCGCAAGACTCAGAACGAGCCGAAGGCTAGCTTACTGGGTAATATAGGGTACCGGCGTCTGCCACAGGCGCTGGTACACTTTGCTTGGCTCTCTCTCTCTCTCCAGGGAAGAGGGAAGGGAGTAGGAGAGGTGTTGTTGGATGAGTGCTGAAGGACTCATCGAGGTCCTTGATCTCATAGGAATCGCCGTGTTTGCCGCCAGCGGTGCGTTGGCAGCGGCGCGCAAATCAATGGACATATTTGGTTTTGTGGTCATCGCAACGGTGACTGCTGTCGGCGGTGGTAGTTTACGAGACTTAACCCTGGGCTCATTGCCGGTTTTCTGGGTGGAAAATAGCCAGGTACTCATGGTGGCGATTGCCACCGCTGTCATTGTCTTTTTCACTGAACGTCACATCCGCTCGAGGCTCAATCTGCTGCGATGGTTAGATGCGCTTGGCATGGCGTTATTTGCCTCTATTGGTGCAAAAATTGCCTTATCCGCAGGCACTTCTGGTCTAATCGCTGCGATGATGGGGGTGATCACGGCGGTGTTTGGTGGCGTGATTCGCGATGTGATCTGCAATGAGATACCGTTAATACTGCAACGTGAAGTCTATGCCACGGCAGCCTTTGTTGGCGCCGCAAGCACAGTTGGGTTTATTTCCATCAGTTTGGAGACGAATATCGCGGTGGTACTTGGCACGCTGATCGGATTCACCGTTCGTGCTGTGGCTATTGTTTATGGTCTTTCGTTACCACGTCCGCCTGACAGGCCATCAAACTGAAAAAGCTGGTTTAATTCAGCCTTTACTTTAGGGTCTGGGCCTATGGCGATGCATTGTTGTGCCCGCTAATTTCAATATCGTGACTGAAGTAAACTTCATCCGCCTTTAAGGATTTGAGTCTTGATATCGACGTTTGGTATTGCGCTTCAAATCTTGCATGGGCTTGCTCTGCAGGATCGCCTCCACGCTGAAACTCCTGGGCAGTGAAAGCTGCTTGCGCCGCGATCAAGATTCGTGATTGATCAGTTTCGACAAGTACAGATTGATGACCTGGAGTGTGTCCTGGGGTCGAAAGTAGTCGAACTCCCGGGGTGATTTCTACGTCCCCAGATATGCAGTTGATTCTAGCTTCGGGGTAGTCGAACCATTCCCGAGGGGTGTACTTGGTGGTACGAGCAATCTCTAACTCTTTTTCTTGGATATAGATTTCGGCGTTGGTAAAAGAAGCATTATTGCCGCAGTGGTCGAAATGCAGGTGAGAATTAACCAACATAGTGACATCCCGAGGGTGCAAATTAAAACGCGCCAGTTGCTGCTGTACAGTCGATCTTTGTGGCTCAAAAGTATGATCGATATAGGTGTTGTTTGAACCCACACCGGAGTCAATAAGTATGACTTGTGACTGCGTGATAACAAGATAAGCAAATACATCTATTCGGCTTTGCTGGTAGCTTGGTGGGTTGTAGCGACCTTGTAGCGTGACATTAGCTAAAACTAGGCGGTGGACGCAGGCTTGCATTGTCTAAATCTACTTACCGGTTTGCTCGGTTTGAAACGAGTTCGTCAACCACGCTGGGGTCGGCCAACGTAGATGTATCGCCGAGGTTTTCTAAATCGTTGGCCGCTATCTTGCGTAAAATACGTCGCATGATTTTGCCTGAGCGGGTTTTCGGCAAGCCAGGTGCCCACTGGATGATATCGGGTTTGGCGATGGGTCCAATTTCGCTGCGCAATAAGTCAATGAGTTCTTTGCGCAGTTCATCTGGGTCGCGTTTGTCTCCCACCATCAAGGTCACATAGCAATAAATACCTTCACCCTTAATGTCATGTGGAAAGCCAACCACGGCAGCTTCAGCAACACTGCCATGCAATACTAGGGCACTTTCAACTTCCGCCGTGCCTATGCGATGGCCGGAGACGTTCAGAACATCGTCAACTCGGCCGGTAATCCAATAGTCGCCGTCAGCGTCACGGCGCGCGCCGTCGCCAGTGAAGTAAAAACCTTTGTAGGTTGAGTAATAAGTTTCTATGACCCGTTGATGGTTGCCGTAGACGGTGCGGATTTGTCCAGGCCAGCTACCTGTGATGACCAGATTGCCGGTTGCTTCTACTGCCTCGATAACATTGCCCTGGGGGTCTACTAAGGCAGGTTTTACGCCAAAGAACGGTTGAGTTGCTGAGCCGGGTTTGAGTACTGTTGCGCCTGGCAGCGGCGTGATCATGATGCCGCCGGTTTCTGTTTGCCACCAGGTGTCAACAATTGGGCAGCGGCTGTCGCCGACGACACGGTGGTACCACTGCCAAGCTTCAGGATTGATCGGCTCACCAACACTGCCTAAGAGTTTCAGTGAGCTACGATCGGTTGTGGTAACAAAGTCGTCGCCTTGGCTCATGAGTTGGCGTAGAGCGGTGGGGGCGGTATAGAAGGTATTCACCTGGTGTTTGTCGATTACTTGCCAAAATCTGGAAGCGTCAGGGTAGGTGGGTATGCCTTCAAACATGAGTGTTGTGGCGCCATTAGCCAGGGGGCCATAAACAATGTAGGAATGACCGGTGATCCAGCCAACGTCCGCAGTACACCAATAGACGTCTGTGTCGTGGTAGTCGAATACGTATTTGTGTGTCATGGCGGCGTGTAATAAGTAGCCGGCAGTAGAATGTTGTACGCCTTTTGGCTTCCCGGTTGATCCAGAGGTGTACAGGATGAATAACGGATCTTCTGCATCCATCAGTTCTGCCGCTGCGGTAGTGGGTTGGTCATCGACTAAGTCGTGATACCACACGTCGCGATCCGCTTGCCAAGCGATGTCAGCGCCAGTGCGTTTCACCACCACAACTGTATGCACGTTAGGGCAGTTTGCTAGGGCTTGTTCGGCATTTTCTTTTAGCGCAATAGACTTGCCGCCACGCACCCCTTGGTCTGCAGTAATGAGTACACGGCAATCTGAGTCGAGGATTCGATCTTGTAGAGATTGGGGTGAAAAACCACCAAAAACGACACTGTGTACAGCGCCGATTCTGGCACAGGCCAACATCGCGTAGGCGGCTTCGGGAATCATAGGCATGTAGATGCATACACGGTCGCCTTTCTTTACGCCACGTGCCTTCAGACCATTGGCCAGTTGGCATACCGCATCTGACAGTTGTTGGTA
>QIGT01000072.1 GCA_003230835.1 Gammaproteobacteria bacterium | reverse complement strand
TTGATCGCAGTGCGTTCAGCCGCTTGGCGCCGAGGCACGTGGCGAGCATTAATTTCTGGCAAATACAAACGCCGGCCGAACACTGTTTCCACATAACCTTGTTCTCGCGCCAACGCCCGAGTTTCTTCCATATACTGGCGCACACCAGGATAACGGCTAAAATAACGATCAATATAATCTTGGGCTAGGGTTCTAGAAATACTCAATTGGCGCCCTAAACCAAAAGCTGACATGCCGTATATCAACCCAAAGTTAATTGCTTTGGCACTGCGGCGCTCTTCATCTGTGACCTCTTCGGGGGGTTTTGAAAACACTTCACCTGCAGTTGCTGCGTGTACATCCAAATCTTCTGCAAAAGCCCGCAACAAATTCTCATCTTGGGAGAGATGCGCCATGATACGAAGTTCAATTTGTGAATAATCTGCCGCCACCAACAGCATTCCGGGCGGAGCAACAAAAGCCTGTCGAATTCTGCGTCCTTCGGCATTACGTATCGGAATGTTTTGTAAATTCGGGTCTGCTGACGATAAACGACCTGTCGCCGTTACTGCTTGATGGTAGGAGGTATGAATTCGGCCGGTCTCAGGGTTTATTTGCAGCGGCAACTTATCTGTGTAGGTCGATTTCAGCTTAGCTAAGCTGCGATACTCAAGTATCGTGGCCGGTAGTTCGTAGTCTCGCGCTAAGTCTACGAGCACCGGTTCTGCGGTAGAAGGTGCGCCTTTAGGTGTTTTCTTCAGGATGGGCAAAGCCAGTTTTTCATAAAATATTTTCTGCAGTTGCTTGGGGCTGTCGAGATTAAAATCCTCACCGGCCAGCACCCAGGCTTCTTCTTTGAGCTGTAGAATTCGGTCCGCAAGTTCTGCACTTTGCTGTTTGAGCAAGCGCCCATCTACCAACGCGCCGTGCCGCTCAATGTCTGACAACACCCTCACTAAGGGCTGTTCGATGTCATTCAACACAGTTTGTAAGCGTTTATGTTGTGCTAACTGCGCACTCAAGGTTTGGTGAAGTTGCAGAGTAATATCAGCATCTTCCGCCGCGTACGGGCCAGCTTGCTCGATTGGGATTTCGTTGAAAGTCAGTTGTTTTGCGCCTTTACCTGCAATATCTTCGAAATGAATGGTGCTATGACTGAGGTAAAACTTCGCCAGATCATCCATGTTATGTCTAGTGGCGACACTATTGAGCACATAAGATTCGAGCATGGTGTCGCAGATAGGTCCCTTCACCTCGACACCGTGACGAGCCAACACACTGATGTCGTATTTTAGATTTTGACCAATTTTAGTCAGGCTTTGGTCTTCCAATATCGGCACGATTTCGGACAACACCTCTGCAAGACTCAGTTGCGCGGGAGCCCCCACATAATCATGACCTACCGGCACATAGACGGCTTCGCCAACTTTGTAGGCAAATGAGAAACCCACCAGCTCAGCTTCCATGTAATTCACGCTGGTGGTCTCGGTGTCCACCGCAAAGGCCCCTGCTTGACGACACTTTTCCAAATACGCAGCTAATTCCTTTTGCTTGGTAATGATTGAGTAAGATCGTTCAATCGCTGCTTGCGGGGCGACGACGGTATCATTATCGGCGTTTTGATCGACATTTTGCACTTCCTGCATCCACGCTTTGAATTCCAGCTGGGTGAAATAGTCATGCAAAGCTTGGTGATCAGCTTCGGAGTGCGCAAGATCTTCAATGCTGTGTTCAAGCTCCACGTCGCATTTAATAGTGGTCAACAATCGCGACAGGGGTAACTGCTCGAGAGAGTCTCTGAGATTTTCTCCCACCTTGCCCTTTATTTCGCTGGCTCGAGCCATAACCTCATCGAGGCTGCCATATTCATTGAGCCATTTTGCTGCCGTCTTCGGGCCCACCTTGGGTACACCAGGAATGTTGTCGACGCTATCTCCCATCAGCGCTAGATAATCAATAATGGCTTCTGGCGGTACTCCAAATTTCTCAATAACCCCGGTCCTATCCATCGCGGTCTCGGTCATGGTGTTGACCAAGCTGACGTAATTCGAGACCAATTGCGCCATGTCCTTGTCGCCTGTGGATATCACCGTCTTGCGCTTTGCTTGGGTGGCTTGTTGTGCCAGCGTGCCGATGACGTCATCTGCCTCAACCCCAGTAACCATCAATAGCGGCAAACCCATCGCCCGGATGATGTCGTGTATCGGTTGAATCTGTTCGCGCAGGTCATCCGGCATAGATTCCCGATTGGCTTTGTATTCGCTATACATATCATCACGGAAGGTTTTACCCGGCGCATCAAATACAACCACCAAGGTACTGCCTGCATAGTCTTTAGCCAGCTTGCGAATCATGGCGATGACCCCGCGAATGGCACCTGTGGCTTGGCCGGCAGAATTAGTCAGTGCAGGCAGTGCATAGAAGGCACGAAACAAATATGAAGAACCGTCCACCAACACAATGGGGGCTGTTTGCTCTTCAGGGATGTCCATCTCTGACTGTTTTGCGTTGTTGCTGGCCATTAATCTTCGTTCCTGTGATTTTTGCAATTTATTCTGCAAAGTCGGCTTCCCGAGGCGTTTTATTTTGCGCATGGCGGCGTTTTGCGTCACCATTCTGCAATGGCTGAACCCACTCTACAACATCACTCTAAGTTTACTCTGCGATTAGGCTTATGCCTCGTCGTGAGCCTCATCTGTTGTTTACTCTGGAGCCCATCACTGCGCGCCGAAACATTCGAGCATGGCCCAGATGTTGTTATCATCGCCGGCAAAGACAAAGTCATATATGAATTTCGGCAAAATGGACAACTGCGCTTAGTTCGCATCGTACCCACCTGGGGAAAGCCTTACTATCTAGTCCCTCGAGATGAAACTAAGGGATTTGGTGATCTACAACGCGCCGATATGCTGCTGCCTCGATGGATTATCGCCGAATTCTAGGGCTAAATTGACAAAAATAATGCACAAATTAAAAATCCTCAAAGTAGAGTTGCGTTCATGAATGCGGTAGTGCCGCTGTCAGAAGACATCCTCTCCGAGGCTTTTAGTAAGTACGATATTGGTACGCTGCAACGTTCGTGGCCGGCCAGCAATGGCATCGAAAACAGCAACTACTTCATTCAGTCACTCATCAATGGGCGCCGCTGCGAATACGTGCTTACCGTGATGGAACAGCCCGCTAATTCTGGCCAGGCTTATGTCTCGATGATGGATGCGCTGGATCAATATGGTTTACCTGTGGCGGCACCCATTCGCAGCATCAGCAATGAGGCAGTCGAAACCATCAGCGACAAGCCGGCCTTGTTGCAACCTCGCTTGTCCGGACAGCACACCTTTAGCCCGACAATCAAACAAATTTGTAGTCTGGCGCGCTTTATTGCGCGCATGCACCTAACCATGCAGGCCAGTGCGGTCGAGCTGCCTGCCTATCCTCGAGATCCTTCATGGTTACAAGCCAATGCTGATCGGGTCCTGCGCCACATCCCCTACACTGATCAAGCTTTATTGAACGATGCCATCACCAAAACCAAGTCGTTATTGAGCCGCAAAGACGTCCGCATGCTACCCCAGGGCATGATCCATGGGGATTTGTTCAGGGACAATGTGCTGTTTAACGAACGAGGCTTAACTGGAGTGTTAGATTTTCACCACGCGGCCAGTGGATTTTGGATATACGATTTAGCCGTTGTCGCCAACGACTGGTGCAGTGATGCAGAAGGACAGCTCAATCCTGACCGTACCACTGCAATGCTTAAGGCGTATCATTCCATCCGGCCGCTTAAAGAACAGGAAGTTTGGTTTTTTTCTAGTTTTGCAATGTATGCAGCGATTTCATTTTGGCTATCGCGATTAACCGTAACGTTGAGTCGTTTAAGCTCCCAAAAGGACAACCAACAACGCACCGGCCAGGTGCGCTTCAAGAATCCAGATGAGTTCAGACAAATCGTCAAACAAAACGCCAGGCACAGTTTCTATTTAGACCCTCGAATACTGCAAACATAACTCGCCTTAGCGTGTTGTTAACATCCTTGTAACAAGAACAGCGAGAACCAATTTTGCGCATCACTCCAATGCGCTCGCTCAACAAAACCAGCACTCGAGGTCAACTTTAAAAACTCGTGTGGGTGGTATTTATAGGAATTTTCGGTGAGTAAATTTTCTTGCTCACCAATGAATACTTTTTCGCCAGCCACGCTCACTTGTTGCTCGCGAGTGCTACGCAAGAACATCTGTATACAACCTTCAGCAGGGTTGTAGCGAGCCACATGCTCAAAATTGGAAGTTTCAAAATTCGCATCCAACAGTGCATTCAGATGGTGTAACACATTAAGATTGAACGCTGCAGTGATGCCCTTTGAGTCGTTGTAAGCACTTTCCAAAACATCCACATCTTTCTTGCGATCAACGCCAACAATTAAGGCACCACCCAAGCCCACCGTTTCACGCACGTTCTTAAGGAAGTTCCTTGCCATTTGCGGATCGAAATTGCCAATACTGGAGCCTGGGAAAAAACCAACCTTAGTCAAATTGTTGGTTTCCTCGGGCAGTGCGAACATTTGTGTTATGTCAGCACAAACCGGATATACATCTAGTTGAGGAAAGTCTTTATGCAGTGCCGCTGCATTTTGTTGCAAATGCTCATCAGATATATCGACGGGGACATAGACCTGGGGCGTAATCGCCTCAAGTAGCTTACGAATTTTTTTAGACGAGCCACTGCCATACTCAATAAGACATAACTTGTCACCTAACGCCGCAGCGATAGCCGGCAAATGCTCATTAAATAGGTTCATCTCGGTGCGGGTAAGGTAGTACTCCTGAAGCTCCGTGATTTGTTCAAACAGCGCAGAACCACGCATATCATAAAAGTACTTTGGCGATATGTATTTTGGCTGTTGTCTTAAGCCGTCTAAAACCTCGCCCGCCACATCTGCTTGGGCTGGTTTGTAGTCATAAAACTCATACGCGCCTTTACTCGACATTTTTCGCCAACCTAATACCTGTGAATTGCCAACGATCCGGCGCATAGAAAAAATTTCGATAGGAGCTTCGCAAGTGACTTTTGGGCGTCACGCAGGATCCTCCACGCAAAACTAACTGGCTGCTCATGAACTTACCATTGTACTCACCCAAGGCACCGGGCAAGGTGCGGTAACCTGGGTAGGGACCATAGTTCGAAGAGGTCCATTGCCAGACATCACCAAATAACTGCGCTATGCCCTGGGTAGCTGTCACAGCACTGGGGTGTAGACAACCAGATTCTAAGAACGTCCCTCGAATGCGCCGATCTTGTGCCACGTGTTCCCACTCAAACTCGGTAGGCAAACGGGCATTACACCAACTCGCAAAGGCAAACGCTTCATGGCCACTGACATGAACTGCGGGAAGATTTGGGTCTAGCGGTTGCAAGCCATCCAAACGATACTCAAACCACTGCCCATCTCGCTGCAACCAATATAATGGGTGTCTTAGCTTGTCTCTCTCAATCGCCTGCCAACCTTCCGACAACCAGTGCTCCGATGCCTGATATCCACCTGCTTCAATAAACTCTAAGTACTCACTATTGGTCGTCAATCTATCTGCAAAAGCAAAGGGTTGTAACAGTACTCGATGGCGCGGCCGCTCATTGTCGAAAGCGAAACCATTTTTCGCGCCAATCTCAACAATTCCCCCGTTAATCTGCGAAAAATGTAGGCGGCTTACTCTCGATTGCGAAACCGGCTGGCCACCATAAACGGGATACAGGGGATTGTGTCCAAAGTTAAATTTGATATCGGTGAGCAGTAGTTCTTGATGCTGCTGTTCGTGATTTAAACCCAGCTCAACACGCTCCACCAGTTCTTTGCAGTCACCTTGAGTCACCAACAGACCCACAATCTTTTCATCAACTGCTGTTCGGTAGTCTTCTACTTGCGCAACCGTTGGGCGCGACAGCAATCCACGCTTTGCACGCGGATAGGGTTGCCCAACACCATTGTAATAAGAATTAAATAGCCGCTCATACTGATCATGATGGGCAACAAAATTCTCATCCAGCACTTTCAGAATGAACGTTTCAAAGAACCAGGTGGTATGCGCCAAATGCCATTTTGGCGGGCTCGCATCTGCAGTGGGCTGAATCCCATAATCTTCTAACTCAAGCGGACTACACAAATTTAATGTCCGTTGTCGTGTAGCTTGGTAGCGCTCCGCCAGACTGTCATCAGCCACTTCTTGATGGGCGTGCATAGACCGGCCCTAAATTCGACCGGCTAAGGACTGATAGGTTAGCCTAACGGTCTCATGGGTATGCGGCATCTTAATGAAGCCATAATAGTGCCCCATGGGGTTAATGATGACGATATTACCGGTGTGATCCATGGTGTAGCCGCCTTGATCGTCGGGCACCTTAGCAAACGCTACATTGAGCTGAGTAGCAACTTCGGCAAGGTTGGCACGATCACTTGTCACGCCGAGGAAATGCTGCGAAAAGGCAGTGATATAGGGCGCTAACTTATCAATTTTATCGCGCTGCGGATCCACGCTGACCAACACGCCTTGAAAGCTATCATTCGCGCCTGGGTTGATGTTACGCAATTCTCGATCCGCTAGGGCCATTACAGCCAAAGTTGTCGGACAAATATCTGGGCAATGCGTAAAGCCAAAAAACATAAATGTCCAACGTCCTTTTAGATTGGCATTGGTAAACGGATCACCAACGTGATTTGTCAGTTCGAAAGGTGCGATGTCTCTGGGCTGAGGCAAAGTGAACACGCCTCGTTGGCTCAACTCTTCGTCAGACAGTTGCTGTGTTCGAGTCACGCTGTAAACAAACATACCCACTATGAGGGTAATAAAAACGACGCAAAGACCAACTGTTTTACTTACGCTACCCATACTTAAACAGACACCAGTCGAAATTCGATGGCCGGTACTAAGCCACCGGTAGGCACAAACAAATAGTGATCAACTAAAAGCAAGGTAAACAGAAGGCCTAAATAGACTATGGAATAACGAAAGGTCTGCATCGGTGCCCGAGGCGAACGATTCGCCAACAACACAAAGGACCAGTATAGGAAACCGGCACCGAGCGCCAATGCGCCAACTAAATAAAGCCAGCCCGACATACCAATCACAAAGGGCATCACAGAGGCCAGAACCAGGATGAAGGTATACAACAAAATGTGTAACCGCGTAAATGACTCGCCATGAGTCACCGGCAACATAGGCACACCCGCCTTGGCGTATTCATCCTTACGATCCAATGCCAACGCCCAAAAGTGTGGTGGCGTCCAGGCAAAAATGATCAACATCAAAAGTAAACCACCCGCATCCACGCTATTGGTTACCGCAGTCCAGCCAAACAAAGGAGGTGCCGCGCCAAACAAACCACCAATAACGATATTTTGCGGTGTCGCACGTTTGAGATAGAACGTATATATGAGTCCATAGCCCACCCAAGACGCCAGATTAAGCCAAGCGGTCAGTGGGTTTGTACCAAACCACAATATCAACATGCCTGCGATGCCAATAACCGCTGAGAAAACAATGGCCTGGTTGACGCCAACTCGACCCGTAGCCACGGGTCTATCTTTGGTACGTGACATGCGTGCGTCAATGTGGGCGTCTGCCAGGTGGTTAACCACCGCAGCCGAACCGGCTACCAAAGCTATACCAACCAAGCCGTATACTATGACGGCAACATCAACCATGCCTGGCGTAGCCAAAAACATACCCGCCAACGCACACAACAACATCAACAAAACCACTCTAGGTTTGCACATTTCTAAATAGTCACGCCAACTGGCGAAATACGCGCTAATTTCAGTCATGCAGAATTGCCATCTATTTTCGCAGGTGCAAAGTTAACTGTAACGATGGCCAACAGCAACAGCGCACCAAAAGCATTATGTAATATGGCTATCGACAGAGGCAAGGCCCAAACTACGTTGAGTACACCCAGGGTGATTTGAACAGCCAAAATCGCCATTAACCCCATACCTAAAGACCTGTTGACGGACAGCAACCGCCACGCTAATAGGCCAATTACCCCCAAAACTGCTAATGCACCCATTCGATGCGTCCAATGAATGGCGACCCGCGCTTCACTTTCTAACAACCCACCAAGATAGTTCGGCCCCACTTCTTGCACAATGTTAAAGCCAGCCGCCATATCCATCTCGGGCCAGTAACTGCCAAAACAAGTCGGAAAATCTGCGCAGGCAAGTGCCGCATAATTGGCTGACAGCCAACCACCCAACGCTACTTGAGCTACCACAACAACCAATGCAAGCCTGGCGTGGCGAGTAAGTTCGAACTTGCTCCCACTCGATAACCACAGTCGTTGTGCGCCTCCGGAGTGAAGAAAAATAGCCCAAAGCATGGACAATGTCGCGAAGCCACCGAGCAAATGGGCGGTGACCACTTGCGGCCATAACTTAAGCGTCACTGTCCATGCCCCAAAGGCTGCTTGACAGCAAATAAGCACCAACAATACGGCCGTCAGTTGTCGCATATTACGCTTGAGCGGGGTTCGCCAAGCCACCACTGTCATCGCCAACACCAACAACAGTAAGCTACCTGCAACATAGCGATGAACCATTTCTGGCCAGGTTTTATCAGTATCAACTGGTGTGTCTGGGAACGCTTTATCTGCTGCTGCAATCTCACCTGCAGAGTCAGGCCACAGCAGGTGTCCGTAACACCCCGGCCAGTCGGGACAGCCTAAGCCTGCGTCCACCAAGCGTGTAAATACACCCAATACCACCACGACAACAGCAACGAAAACACCCAACAAGACAAATTTGCGGAAATTCGAACTAACCAATTTGCGATACCTTAAGCAGTTTTTTCAGATCATCCAGTACAGCTGATGGGTCTGTTTCCATTGCATAGTACAACACTAAATTTCCATTCGGATCAATGATATACACACCCGACTTCACTGGCTTGGATATTTTGATCTGAGCCAACTTCGGATACTGTGTAAGCCATTGCGTTGAAGAGCCCATATTTAGTTCGGTGAAACCCCTGCGTACGCGATCACTGTTACGGTTCAACAGAATGTGTACCGCACGCATGTTCTTGGTGGTCTTCTGGCAGGGCGCAGCACATACATCAGTGACCACCCACACCCACCACAAAGCAGACGCCTGGCCATAAGCCTCCCAGCCGATATCCACAGTATTCACCGGTGGGTCGACAAATTCACCCTGGTTCGTCGTACCCCAACCGCCCCCGGATTGCGTCACATAAAACAACAAATAGGCACCACCCAAGCTCAATAACGAGGTGATTACAATGGCGATCATTTGTCGCTGGCTCTTATTCAAGCCGCCAAGTTCAGGTTTATCGCTTGGCGAAATCTGTTGTGGAACATCAGTGGGCATAATCAGAGCTACTCGTCGTCGTGTTTAGGGATAACATCAATTTTCTCGGCGAAATCCAACCATCAAATACAGTACGCTTAGTGCAATAGCCAGCCCAAACCATGTTACCGCGTAGCCACGATGCTTGGCATCTGTGAGTAACCTAGCATCCGGCGCCGGTTGTGTAACCCATGTCTGCCCGCCATCCAAGCGTATTTCGATGGCCAATGCCGCAGTTAGGCCCGCCATTTTTTCCAAATCTAAGCGCTGTATCCTTTTCGGCCATCCCAATGCAAGCACGTCTTCGTCTAGTAGGGGTATTAACCCCATTGACGGCCAAACGATTCCAACTAAGGAAACCTTAACGCTCGGGGTAACAATCTCGGGCAGTTTTTCACGAGCAGGCGCTGCAGGGATAAAGCCCCGATTGGTGAGTAGTTTTACGCCGCGATTATCTTCGAATGCTTGAATGATCCAATACCCAACCTTACCTGCGTATATCTGGTTATCTAACAAGAATACCTCTTGAGTAAACTTTCCCTCAATACGCACGCGCTGGAATGGTATATTTAAATTTTCCTGCGTGGCTGGCGCTGGTAGCTGGGTGATTTTTTCGATGTAGGCTATTTGCAAATCACGTTTCTGCGCACCACGATCAAGTTGCCAAAATCCGAGCATTATCAGCGACGGCAGAAAGAAGGCAACAAATGCCGTTATTCTCCATCCTGGCTTAAAAACCCTCATCTGCCGTTTCCTATTATCGCAACAAGATCAGTGTTTAACTGGTGCCACATTCGCCTTAGGTCCCAATTGTGTTAACCGGAAGTTCACTAAAAATAATCATCGTGGTATTGCTTATCGGTGTGGTGATTAGCCTTTTCAGCGGCCTGATATTCCTATTTAAAGATACTGATCGTGTGGGTTCAAAGCGCACCTTGTACGCCTTAGGCGTGCGCGTCACATTGGCCACAGCACTGGTGCTGACCATTTTTTATGGTTTCTATACTGGAGAGCTACGTATGGGGGTCAATGCACCTTGGCATGGCGCAACTAATTCAGCCACACCAGTACCGTAGAAACTACGGTGGTAGAAACTACGGTGGTAGAAACTACAGGACGTAGACAACGATAAATAAGCCCACCCAAACCACATCTACAAAGTG
>QIGT01000295.1 GCA_003230835.1 Gammaproteobacteria bacterium | reverse complement strand
GTACCGTATCTGGACACACGCCACTTCGATTGGAGTTCAGACCGACCCAATCTCTATATGAATTTATTCTCGCGCAAAACTCAAGGTTTGTACGCCCTTGGATTTATGGAAACAAACGGCGGGGCTTACAAGCTCTTCGATCAAATGGCAGATTTTATTGTTCGCGGTATTGTTGCAAATCGCGACGATATAGAATTGTCTCGCACGTTTCAGGCTCTAATCGACAGCGACCACCCAGATTTATCAGGTGGCATTAACTTTGTAGAATCTGCACGCCACGCAGCGTATGTGGAGACCGATGCTTACCAAGGTTACATGGCCAAACTGAGGTCCAAACTGGGCTGGGCAAATGTACAGGAAGGTGATTTCGCCGCGCTGGTACGAACATAATCAGAGTGCAAAGCTGCACTGTCTATAAGGCCAGGGGCTTCGGTTAGTGATCAGACTCCGAACGGTGAAATTTATGCGGCGCCTTGACCTTGCATTTTTTCAAGTATTGCTTTCATTTGCTGGTGCATAACGTTAACGGCCTGCAGAGGGCGAATCATGACCTTAAACTCGGTGATCTTACCTTCGTCATTGCAGGTGATGATGTCCACACCATTCACATATTTTCCATCAACGGTGGACTCAAACTCCAGTACGGCATAGTTGCCACACAGCACTTCCTTGGCGTACTTAAATGCTGATGTTTTGGTGCCAGGCGCCTTAGTTTTATCACCCCCACCAAAAGTACTAGCAGCCGCGTTAAGGTACATTTTTGTCAGCCCTTTACCCTTCTGTGCAGTAAAAACGATGGGAGAATAAAATTCCACATCTTCAGCCAACAATTCATCTAATCCGCCGGGCAATTCCCCTTTGAGATGAAGGCGCCAATTTCTTATGGTTTCTTCAATTATCATTTTCTTCTAAACCTCCTCCAATAAGATTCGATTCTAATCCCGCGATCACTGGCTCGAACGCACATCCTCACTCAATCCTTTCCATAACGCCCAGGACATCACCACCATAATGACTAACAAAGGCACTGACGCCAACGTTACGGCAGACTGCAACGGTCGCAGGCCACCCATATAAATAAGTGTAATGGGTAACAAACCCAGCAAACAAGCCCAGAAAATTCTGTGTTTACGCCCTGGATGCGCGTCTTCAGACATATCTTTGGTGGCGGCCAAGGCCAAGGTATACGCCGCAGAATCGTAACTGGTAGCGGCGAAGATGATGCAAACCACAGTGAATAATATGATAACGAGAGTGGACCACGGCAAGGTTAACAGAACACTCAATATCGCCTGAGATGCCCCACTTTGCGTTATCTGATTGAGCACATCGACAATGCCATTAAGTTCCAAATATACCGCATAGTTGCCCAACACCATGAAGAACAAAGTACAGCCGAGCGTGCCATAACCAAGGCAGCCTAAAATCACCTGCTGCATGGTTCGACCCTGGGAAATCTTGGCGATAAACACACCCATAAAGGGTCCGAGCGCCAGCCACCAGGCCCAATAAAACACTGTCCAAGATTCAACAAAGTTGCCGCTAGCGAGCGGGTCTGTCCAGGTGCTCATGCGCACAAAGTTCTGTACCAAGTGCCCTACCGTTTCAAGCCCCAGCTCTAATATGAATAGTGTCGGACCGACAACGAGGACAAACGCAATCAGCAGAAAGGCTAGAAAGATATTGAGGGTACTTAGTCGCTTGATGCCTCTTTCCAAGCCAAGCCAGGCACTAGCAGCGAACAACAAAGTGATGGTTACAATAACAATGATATCTAAGGTGAAGCCCAGCTCGCCTTGAGGAAGCCCAATAAGATCACTCACCAGTGTTCCAATCAACGGTACAGCAAGCCCAATACCAGTGCTACAAGCCCCCACTAGCCCAACCACAAAAATCATATCGATCAGCGGGTTGAGATACTTTCGATATCTTTCACCGATCACTAGGGCGCAAGCCTCACTAAGACGCAACGAGCTTGCGCCGCGAATATAGTAAACATAGCCCATGGCTATACCTGGCAAACAATAAAATGCCCAGCCAATGAATCCCCAGTGAAAAATTGGGTAACTCATAGCCCAGCGCAACGCTTCAGGCGATTGCCCTTCTACCGAAAATGGCGGTGCGACATAATAATGTGCCCATTCCACAGTGCCCCAATATAAAACACTGGTACCAATCCCCCCGCAAAATAACATGGCACTCCATGCGGGCGTAGAAAAAAGAGGCGGTTGCGCACTGCGCGAAAAAACGATGTGTCGATGCCGACCAAATGCCAAATACATCAAAAACACCAACGCAAATATGCCGGCAACTATATAGACCAAGCCAAAATTCTGCGTGAGGTAATCAAAGGCTGTACCTAGAACAACTTTGCCTTGCGCTGGGTATATCGCGAGGGGCAACACTGCGGCCAACAACACCGCGACACTTGAGAAAAACACCGGCCAATCAATGACACCTGTCCGATGCCTACTCTCCGTCCCCATAAAACTCACTTTATTCTTATTCCTTTGGACACCCTAGAGACCCTCACAGGTATTGCAACTCTAGCTACATATTAATATGCGCTACATTTAGCGCTTTGGCAGTAAAGTTTGCCAAATCCAATGACATTACGAACTGCTAGAATTCCTTGACTCGCGCCGTCCAGCAGATCTTTGATGGCTGGATGTCTTGTTAGGTGGCTGGATGTCTTGGTAGACAGGTGATGAGGAGTTAGCCCACAGATAATATCATTCGATAGCGCTGAGCAGCGAACATTTGTACTCTCCTTCTTTAGCCTCGGAGCTCGGGGTGTTTGGAACACCTGGCTGTCAGAAATTTACGACACCAAGAGTCGAGGTGCCGGAACCGCATGGGGCGTGTGCGCACAACGTGTCGCAAATGCAGCAGCACCAGTAGTTATTGGCGCGCTTCTCGTCACCAGCAGTTTCACCACAACGGTTGCGTTTATCTCTGCATTTCTCGCGGCCACTTTCGTTGCTGCAATATTCTTACCCGAAACCGAAGGGCAAGTACTCCATTAGTCCGCTAAAACTTTTTCAACCTCCATCGGTCCAAATTCCAACTCAGCAGCCACCCGATCCACCAAGGCTTGCTTACCCGCATCTCAGTGGACCTCCGCTACTTCTGATAAACACTCTAGTGTTAGTATTTAAACGCAGGAGAACATCACATGATATTTAAATTTACGGCAAGGCTGGGCGAACAAAACCTACCCCTGGAAGTGAAGATTGACTATCGCCCTGGAAAACAAGCGCAACGAGCCCGGCGTATCGCTGTAGGCGAGTTGTTGTGCGTACTTGAAGCTGAAACTGCAACCATTGATGCCACTGGGAGCGATCAAGTACAGGTGCGTATAGGTGACGATATCTGGGTCATTACGTGAGTCATCACCATTAGAGCCGTGCCATGGATTTCAGAAGAATCCTTTCCTATCCGTGGGCGAGGGCTTGTTAACCCAGAAATTGCACAGTTTCAGTCAGTGGTGCACGCTGCGTACGTGCCATATTGGCGGGAACATTGGTATCTTCGTATCCAAAACTTATGCCAAAGAGCACTTTAATCTCAGCTTCAAGCTCAAATTCTTCACGCACAAGATCTGGATAGTTACGCAGTGTGCCTTGGGCACAACTGGCGACGCCGTGGGTGGTTAATGCCAGCATGAGTGTTTGTGCATACATGCCAATGTCAGCAGCAGATTGAATGCCAAAACCTTCGTGCATGCAAATAAATGCAGCGTGTGGGGCGTCAAAGAATTCGTAATTACGAGCTGCTGCACGCCCGCGCCCTTCCCTATCGTCCCAATCGATACCCATTGAGTCGTACAACACCTTGGCACATCCTCGCTTACGAGCACGCCATGGATCGCCTAAGCGACGATCACTGGGATGGTCGATTTTCACTGCCACTTTATTGGCTGCACGTTCGAGAAAGCCTTGTCGAATTCTCTCGCAAACGTCGCCCGAGGCAACACAGATATGCCAGGGCTGTACATTGGTTCCAGAAGGTGACCATCTGGCGGTTTCAAATACGTCATCCAACACTTCATCTGGCACACGTTTATCTAGGAAACCGCGAACTGAACGTCGTGTTCGAACCAAAAGATCGAAGGATTGACTTGGGCTGGTAGTTACATCTGTCATAGTAAGTTTTCTGTTATCCGGTTGGGGTGAAAAATCGTCACGAATTAGGCGCGGCGTATTGTATTCGAAGTCAATCGCATTGCGAAACTGTGTTTCTTACGCAAAAGAATAAGCACCATCGAGATGGTGTCTAGTTGATTCAGGTTTAGTTAACATCCAAGTGAACATTCTAGAAGTTAAGCCGTTATGGGCAAGCATCAACTGAGTATTTGGACAACAACCTCGCTAATAGCTTTGACACTGTTCGCCAGTGCCTGTGCTCGTTTGCCTGTTAGTCATCTTGCAGATCTATCAAATCAAAACTTACAGTCTGCTGAAAAGTTGATAGATGCCTTCTACTCTTTCTCTCCAGACGAACTAAAACCACTGCTCTCCAAGGCAGAAAGTTCCGCCCCCACAATCCTCTATTATCAGGGATGGGCGGAAGGCGGAAACTACAAGATCGTTAATCGCCAAGCGTGTAAGGCAGAATCTGAAAATGTGATCCGTTGCGCGATCACGGTGCAAGACGATCCAGTACTTGCGCTCAAGATTGATTTCAATGTCACCGACACCTTCACCATTACATTCAGCGGTACTGAGATTGTCACGGTGGAAACCAGTTCGAACGATAAACAGATTTACCTAGATGCATTCAATTGGGTAACCAAAGAAATGCCCGAAGTCATGACCGGTCCCTGCCTAGGGTTTTTCAATGGCGGGCTAACGCCTGGGGATTGTGCCAGGGCAATGACCCAAGGCTATCGCAAATTTATCAACAAGTAATCAGCAACTAAAAGCAATAAAGATGCAGCAACCATCACGACAAGCCTTTTATTGGTCTCTCCCACAGCCGGTGTTTGTATTCGGATGTGCCCTGCTCGCGGCAAGTGCTCTCACCACGCAATGGATGGACGCACAGCTACTGGTCGCTATTCTGATATTCGCACCAATCCCACTACTCCTTATTGCGGAAAGACTAATTCCTCGGCGAGACGACTGGCTACTCAACTGGCGCGATGCGGCTGAAGACGCCTTTTGGGTATTCGCCACGTACTTAATCTGGGTGCCAATTTACCATGAGTACTATGACACACCGATCTCAAATGCCTTTGCACTACTTCGTGAAGCCTCTGCGTTTCCCTTTCGACTAGAGGCTGACACAATCACTGGCCTGCTGGCGGCGGCTATGGTGGGCATCCTTGCGGCCGAGTTCATCGGTTATTGGGCACACCGCATACAACACCGTTTCATGTTTTTTTGGCGTATTCACGCTACGCACCACCACATCACAAAAATGAGTGTTGCGCGCGCTGATCGCACACACCCATTAGAGTTTCTGGGCCTTAACCTCGGGACTGCTGTCGCCCTAGCCTATCTCGGCGCCAGTGCTGACGTAGTTGCCGTTGTAATTGTATTTCGAACCGCCACTGCGCACGTGAATCACGCCAATTTGCCGCTACGGTCTGGGGTCTTCGGCTGGGTGTTCAATACCGCTGAGTGGCATCTGCTGCATCACTCTTGTGTATATGAGGAGAGCAATACCAACTATGGGTGCACAGTCATCCTTTGGGATCGCATCTTCGGTACATTTTCAGGAAAGACCAGTGTCGAACGTGTGGGTAACGGTACGGGAGAAAAACTCTCACTCCTGACGCAATTGACCATCCCATTTCGTTCCAATGATGTCCTACGAAAGTTATGAAAAGCAGATTTTGCCTGTGCGGGTTCATCAGGGTGCGGGGCAGCTGAACGAAATCATCGTCAAGCGGTCTATTCCCGCAGGCACATTTATAGGGAGCAAGACTATGCAAAATAGTTTTCTCAAAACAAAGCGGCGCTGGTATGTCATTGATATGACAGCTCGTAAATTTTTATTGTTTGCTTACTTGTTCTCAGCCTTCTCAGCGTCAGCTACTATACCGGCGTTGGAGACAAATATATGTGCACCCGATGACGTAGCTCTCGGCGGATACGACTTGGTATCTTATTACATCAATCCAATGCCTACGTTCGGCCAGCCCACCATCTCAAGTGAACATAATGGCCTGCAGTATCGGTTTACAAGCCTACAAAATCGTGACGCGTTTTTAGAAAATCCAGAAAAATACCTACCGAATTATCTTGGTTGGTGCTCTACCAATTTGTCTATGGGAAGGTTGGCCTGCCCTGACTACACCAATTTCAAGATTGAAAACGAAAAATTACTCCTATTTGAACGTGTGGGATTTACCAACGGTTTAGATGTATGGAACAGTGATCCCGCGTTGCACAGGCGTCAAGCGGATCACAATTTCAGGCGATTTTCAACGCCGCAATGAGACCAACCCTTGTACTAATTCTTCTTACGATATTGGGCGCGTGTGAATCTCGACCCTCCATACGATTGGCTTGGCCACCGGAAGAGCCTGCGTCCCAGATGTCTAAGATCTTGGCCGATATATTGGCTGCGAAATTCAACGTTGAAACCTCACAGTATGCGAATCATCAGGTGTTGTACGATGCACTTGTTAGCGGCAACGTCGAGCTTGCCATTATGGAACAGCATGAAATGCCAGATCCTAAGCTTAACGCGATCGCCTATCTCTACCCTAGCGTGTTGCATGTTCTATCAAAGAACTGTGGTAGGCCAAGATCTATACATGACCTCGTCACAGAAGGTAGTGTCTTTCCAGGGGCCACAGGTAGTGCGGGTCACCGGCTGTTGTCCGATTTGGCCAAACACCAAATCATTCCGCCACTCGACGAATTACGTGTGCTTGATTCACCATTTGGAGAAGACCCCGATGTACTCATGGTGTTCGGTGGCATATTGTCGACAGATGCGCTTAGTCGTCTAGCGGGGTACTGCCTAATCTCATTGGGTGATCCAAATAAGCTTGGACAGGACGCTTGGGTAGAAGGACTTGCCTATCGATTTCCCAGGGTTCGTCCGTTTGTTATTCCGGCTGGTTTGTATCCCCACCTCAGTGACACCGCGGTGATGACGCTTGCGATCCCCTCGTTACTTGTGGTTGGCTCATCAATGATCGAAGAAGACGCCTATCAAATTTCAAGTCTTGTGCAACGATATAAAAACAAATTTCTGTCCGCGTACCCGTTAGCTGCCGAAGGCATTAATAATCGAGGCTTAACTACAAACATAAACATACCGTTCCATCCCGGCGCTCAACGTTTTATGAACCGCGATGCCCCTACATTCCTAGAGCGATATGTAGAGTTACTGGCGCTATTGGTCACCCTTACTATTGCTATTATCAGTGGCGCTGTTGCTGTTGTTCGTATACGCCGACAGGCGAAAAAAAATCGTCTTGATGAATATTTCAGTATGCTTCTGGAAATCAGGCAAACATTGCAGTGTGGTATGGGTGAGCCGAGTACTGCCGAGACAATTATCCAATTACAAAATACCGTGACGGCTTTGGTCGTTGACGAGCGAGTTTCAGCTGACTCGTCACTGGTAGCTTTCTACGCGCTCTCCAACCAGATACTGCTCGAAGCACGGGGTGAAGCTAGCTTTATCGATAAGGATCAAAAAAGGTAGTGTTACCAATACTTCTGCGTCGTTCATATCGCAGTAAAATGGAGATGACATGAGCCAGCGCACGAAACTCTCCCAGTTGTCGAAACTTGCGAGAGTCAGTCAGAATCTTATCGGACAAGAGCATAGAGGGCTGTCTCAATAAGGCGCGATCTGAAAACTCTAAATCTTCTAGTTCTTCTTCAACAAAACCTCCGATTTCCCAAAAAAACTTTGACCGCACAAATAGCGACTGATCCCCATAAATGACACCCGTTATGGCACAACGCCAATTGTGTAACATGGATACGAAATTTAGCTTCCAATTCCCGTGCGAGAATTTGTGCTGGTATCCACCCCAGTGAACGGAATCTTCTAGCGAGGTGATTTTAAGCCCCGCATGATCTGGTAATAGCGTATCGGCATGATGAAATATGATCCAATCACCAGTGGCGTAACGGGCGCCAGTGTTTAGCTGTCGGCCTCTTCCGGGTGCGCTATCTAACAGCACGATGCGCTGATCTGTTTGTGCATTGACATATTCACACGTACCGTCGCTGCTACCGCCATCTACGATGATAATCTGGCATACGTGCTGGTCTTTGATTAATCGGGTGAGATTGGCTGGCAACGCTGATATCTCATTCAATGTGGGAATAACGACGCTCAGGCTGACTGAGGGTGTAGTGGTAACTTTCATCCGCGCTCTTTTTGTACAAAACTCGCTGTACAGTCGATTAAAATACGATGGACAATAGACCTCTAGATGCGCAGATAAGTTCATCGAACTAACTGGCCAGTTTGCGTTCTTATGCACCAAGTATTTCCATGGAGCCTATAGTGCGCCCATCCACGTTGTTCGTAGCCCTAACTTTGATCTTAACGACATTGCCCCTCCACGCTGCGCCCAAGGCAGAACTATGGTCGTTTTGGGATGTACACGACGACACTAACACCGCGACAATGGATCATTCTGTCTGGCAAAGTGTGTTATCCGAGTACGTAAATACCCATGAAGATCAGGTTAACCGTATTAACTATAGCGGTTTAATCGAAGGCCAAGGGCGGGTTAGTTTACAGCGATACATTGAACAACAGACGTCACTAGATCCACGCAGATACAACCGCCAAGAGCAAATGGCCTATTGGATAAATTTGTACAACGCGTTAACTGTCGAGGTGGTATTAGGTTATCCACATAAGGCTTCAATCTTGCGTATGGGGAAAAAATTCTTTTCCATCGGACCGTGGAATGACAAGATAGCAAACGTTGCAGGGCAAAAAGTCTCTCTCAATGATATAGAGCACCGTATCTTACGACCCATTTGGCAAGATCATCGAATTCACTTTGCAGTGAACTGTGCAAGTATCGGATGCCCCAATCTCACGCAAGAGGTCTATCTGGCAGAGAACATTGATGCAGCTCTATCTGCCGCTGAGCAGCAGTACATAAACCATTCAAGAGGGGTTAGCTTCAACCAGCGTGGCCAGTTACATATCTCCTCAATATTTGATTGGTATCAGAGCGATTTCGCAGATAGTGACAAAGCATTATTGACATATCTTTCGAAACACCACGATACGTTATCAAATCGACTACGCGACTATGATAAATCCATCGACTATGACTACAATTGGGACCTTAACAGTCAAAATCCTCGATAGAAAATTTCTACTGGCTATCCTCCTCGGGTTCAGTGTCGGTATTGCTTATGCTGAAAACGTCGACCCGGAATGTTTGGCAGTGGAGCACACTTTTGCGCTTAACCAACCTGCAGAACTCTCAGCGCTTGAACTAGACGTGCCAAAATGGCAGGCGCTCAAACATTTCCGTCTTGCAGCGATCTACATTCCGGCAGGTGATAAACCTGCCGCGAGAAAGACTATTCGGCAGGGTTTAAAGATAGTTAGCAATGCATTAGATCGCAGCAATGATGATGCGGAACTGTTGTTGTTGGGGACCATGTTGGATGGTCAATATCTACTCGTTGATCGATGGCGTTTTTTCTACAACGGATTGCGTGGCTTACGTCGCTTAGGTCGTGCTGAAGCACTTGAACCAACAAATCCGCGTGCTCACCTTATACGCGCCACGTCGAAAGTGGTGTTACCCAAACTACTAGGTGGTTCTGTAGGTGAAGCGATCGAGCTGATTGAAGCGGGGTTAAATCTCAGGATGCACGACGGATCGACCTTTTCGTCGACAAGTCTTTGTGAGGACGGTCAATGGGCACAGGTTGATTTGTTAAATTGGCTGGGTCGTGCCCACATCAAACTGGCGGAGCCCAAGCTTGCACAAATGGCTTTTCAACAAGCACTTAAGCGTTCTCCCGACAACCATTGGGTTAAAATAGCCATAAGTGGCCAGGGTTATGAATGGGACGGCGCGAATGAGTAGTGTGCTAAAGAACCTTGAGAGTTCCTCAATAAAATGGCGTCCCCTAGGGGAGTCGAACCCCTGTTGCCGGGATGAAAACCCGGTGTCCTAGGCCTCTAGACGAAGGGGACTTAGAACTTTCTATTTCTGTTGCTCTTTATCCGGCTCTCATCAAAGATGAAAACCGTTCGTCTCGCTGTGGCGAGTCTCACCCTAGGCCTCTAGACGAAGGGGACTTAGAACTTTCTATTGATGAAAACCGTTCGTCTCGCTGCTGCGAGTCTCACCCTAGGCCTCTAGACGAAGGGGACTTAGAACTTCTGGTTTTGATGCCAAAAGCCTCTGCACTCTAAGCTGCATACTGAGAGAGCGGCGCATTCTATGGATGTCCTAGCCATGCGTCAACTACCGAGCAGGTTTCCATTTTATGACTACACTCCTCAGAGGACTTGCACATCAACACAGCTTATATGAGGACCTATTTTG
>QIGT01000378.1 GCA_003230835.1 Gammaproteobacteria bacterium | reverse complement strand
TTTCACGAAACCAACGTTCGAAGGGTAGATCTTTGGCCACACCTAAGCCACCAAACATCTGCATGCACCGGTCTACCACGCGCCCGCCTGCTTCCGAGGCGACCAGCTTTGCCATCGCCGCTTCTTTACGAAAGGGTTCACCCTTGTTTGCTTTGCTGGCGGCCTCCAGAGTCAACCATCTGGCCTGCTTAATGTCTATTTCGTTGTCGACCAACATCCACTGAATAGACTGACGGGTAGACAACGGCGCGCCAAAGGTTTCACGCCCTGGCACATAGTCCAACGCCATTTCATGCGCCTTGATCGCAACCCCAATGCATCCCGCGGCATAGGGTATGCGCTGTCTCGTCAGCCTGTCATTTGCGATCGCGAACCCTCGGTTTAATTCACCCAGGATATTGGCTGAAGGGATACGCATCTCTTCGAATTGTAGTTCAGTTGCATAATGAGCTGACCGTAGGGTATGCACAATACGGCGGACGTGAAATCCTGGCGTGTCCGTATCAACGATAAAACAAGTCACGCCATTACGTCCCTTATCTTTATCGGTGCGCGCAAATACTAAGCCATAGTCAGCCTTATCAGCGCTGCTAATCCACAACTTGGTGCCATTGATAATCCAATCATCACCATCCTGGACCGCCTTAGTTTGAATCGCTCGGGCAGGATCGGAACCGCCAGAGGGCTCTGAAAGGCCAAAAAACCCGCGCTTTTCGCCACGCAATGTTGGGTATAGATAGCGCTCTTTCTGATCATCGGTAGCTTCGAACAACTGCGCCAACCCAGCACCACCAAAGGTTCCATAACACGGCGCATACAGACCTGCTCGATGTTGAGACATTTCAATGGCTACTAAAGTGCGCGTCACCAAATCGATGTCTGGACCACCATATTCCACAGGGATATCTAGACCATACAGACCCATCTGTTTAGTTTTCTCAATCAACCGAGCTTTATCTGATGCTTCTATCTCATCGGCATCAGGATCTAGGTTGAGCTCCAAAGGGATAATTTCTTCTCTGACAAAGCGACGAACCATCCCCACAATCATGATTTGCTCTTCGGTTAGATCTAAATCCATGGTTTCTGCCTCGCAGTGTAAATGCTAGCCGGGCCCAACCGGACTAAGCCGCCCCAGCTTTATCGGTGGGTTTAATTTGGGCACCGAACCATGGTCAGCAACATGAATCATCATCAGTTCTTTGAAGCGTGACAAATAGGCTGTGGTTATTTCTACTCGAACACTAACTGCATCCGTGTGTTGTTTGGCCGCTGCAGCTACCTCTCCCTTCAAGCCAAACTGACTTCTGCCACCGGCATAGCCGATGAAAATGACTTCACCTAAAGTATCAGCCAGCTGAAATATTCCCATGTGACCCTGTAGGGTTTGTTGCGCTTGCTGCAGGGTCATCCATGGCTTATTGATTCGCATGGTCTTTACGCTTTTAGGTCAACTTCAACTTTTTGCTTCGGCATGATAGAAATTTCCATGGCTGCAAAATACTCCATATCCACGTCAATCAAGTACGGTCCATCGGTCGCCATTGCGGTATCAAACGCCGCCTCAAATTCAGCAACACTTTTTACTCTTTCGGCAGGCACACCCATGCTGTGCGCCATACCCGTGAACGCAACTTTACCTAAATCGGTTTCGTTGATGCGACCGAATCGGTGCTGTTGCAACCAGCGTAATACCCCGTATCCGGAATCGTTAAACACGCAAACAATGAGCGGCACGTTGTACTGCGCGGCGGTCGCAAGCTCTGTGGCGTGATACATAAAGCCGCCGTCGCCGTGAATAACCACGGTTTTGCGATTGGTCGCAATAGCAGCCCCGATACTCATAGGAAAGCCAGGACCAATGGCGCCTGAAGTTGGATTGATAGAGGTGCGCGGCGCGTAAATGGGGAACTGTTGATTAGCCCAGTTGTAGGCCGATATGGTCTGATCTCGTACAAACACGCCATCTCTGGGCAACTTGGCGCGGATGGCATCCATCACCCGGGGCCAATCTGAACCCAACCGGTCGCGCATGGCTTTGTGCACGCCCTCGCGCGCTTCCCACACCACCTGATTAAACTGCCCATCATTAGGTGTCGTGTCTGTGAGACTGGCATTAATTGCGGATAAGGCGACCTTGGCATCGGCCAGCACGCCGACATGTGCGGTATGGGTACGACCAATCATGTTGCCGTCAATGTCGATCTGTAGCAAATCACCAGGTGGTGTCTGCTTTTGAAACTGGCCATCAACCCCCACGGCGAATTTGGTGCCAATAGCAATGGTTAAATCTGCGCCACCAATAGCATGGTACATGCCGGCACTGTTGTAATAGTTACCGACACAAAGTTCGTGGTCTTCAGGCAACACACCACGACCGTCTACGGTGGTGAGCACTGGACAATCTAGTTTTTGCGCCAAGGCTTGCAGCTCATCTACCGCGCCCGCAGCAATCACCCCACCGCCAGCAACAATAACCCGCCGCGAACTGCTGTTTATTTTGTCTACCGCCGCTTCAATTTGCTTTGCATTGGCCTGATCATCTGCAGTATTCGGCAAGCTAATTTCTATCGGATCTGCTTCGGCGTACTGCAAATCGATAGGTATTTCCAATGCACCTGGCGCACCGCGCCCGGTGAATATGTCGTTAATCACCGCATCGAACGCACGACCAAGTTGATTAATATGACGCGGGCTCTCCACCCGGCGACAAACCGTCGCTAACATAGGCACTTGGTTTTCCGCTTCATGTACATAACTTAAACCCTTCCCATAGAAGGCGGTTTCGGCTTGGCCAGTAATGACCATGACCCGTGAAGAACCATATTGGGCTTCATACAAGCCCGTCACCGTATTGGAAGTACCCGGTCCGGTGGATGCAATCATCACCCCCAGCTTACCCGTCGCACGCGCATAGCCATCGGCTGCGTGTGTACCCGCTTGTTCGTGCCGCACGTTAATAATCTTAGTTTTTCCCAAACGGTTAATCGCATCCAGCATGGGCATGTTGTGAATGCTGACGATGCCAAACACGTGCTCCACGCCCAATTGCGCCAATGCATCTGCAATTAAGTCTGCTCCCGTATAACTCATACCCTACCCCTGAATGTGAAACTGCAAATGTTATGAATCTAGTGTTGTTGTCTCCATGCTGTCAAGGGACAAGGGACAAGGGTCAAGCGTCATGAATTAGCGATTGTTGACAGTATCGTCCAAAAAACAGCACTATGAAGGCATCACATGTCTCTAGGGGAGCACTATGAAATTCGGAATTTTCTACGAACACCAGTTACCACGGGATTGGGACGAGTTCAGTGAACACAAATTGTTTAAGGATTCACTGGATCAAATCGAGCTTGCAGACAAATTGGGGTACGACTACGCCTGGGAAGTGGAGCATCACTTTTTAGAGGAGTACTCCCATTCCTCCGCGCCAGAAGTGTTTCTCGCCGCAGCCAGCCAGCGAACCAAAAACATTCGCTTAGGCCACGGCATTATTCAACTGACCACCAATCACCCTGCGCGTGTCGCAGAAAAAATAGCCACGCTAGATTTGGTTTCAGACGGCCGCGTGGAACTTGGCCTGGGAGAAGGTGCATCGGTCACCGAGCTGCACCCATTTAACTTACGCTATCGTGACAAGCGAGATGTTTGGGAAGACGCAGTGCGCTGCACCCTGCCAATGTTTTATAACCATGGCTGGGAATATGACGGAGAATATTTCAAATTCCCAAAACGGGCCGTCGTGCCAAAACCTCTACAAAAACCACATCCACCGCTGTGGGTAGCCTGTTCGCAACTCGAGACCATTAAGTACTCGGCGCATCGAGGCATGGGTGCACTGTGTTTTAAATTTGCAGACTTAAACACGGCCCAAGCCTGGGTAAACGCCTACTACAACACCTTCATACACCACCAGGAAAAACTCACCGACTACCAAGCCAACCCCAACATCGCGGTAGTCTCTGGGTTCATGTGCGCAGATACCGATGAAGAAGCTTGGGAAAAAGCCGATGGTTGGACCTTCTTCCAATTTGCCTTGCGTCTATACGGCCAAGAAGGTCCATTCGAACCAGGCTCCGTCAATATTTGGGAACGCTACCAAGAATGGCGGCAAACCCCAGCAGGACAAAAACGCAGCGGTAGCGAGTTGATAGGTTCACCCGACACCATTCGCGCTAGATTGAAAGAGTTAGAAGATGCCAATGTCGATCAAGTCATTTTGCTCAACCAGGCAGGCAAGAACACCCACGAGGACATCTGTAGCTCACTACAGCTATTCGCCGATGAGGTCATGCCAGAATTTCATGCCTTGGAAGACCAGCACCAGGAATGGAAAAAAGCTGTGCTCGCGGGTGAAATTGAACTAGAAGACATCGACACCGAACCTTTCAATATGAATAGAGGTAGAAAACCTACCTTGCCGTCGACCAAGGAAGCCAAAGATATGATTGCCGGAGTGACTGGACGGCCTGGTTCACAGGCGGTGAGTTAGCTCGCTTTATGACTCGGTTCAGTCGCCACTTTCCAGCCACGTATCGATAACGAGATTAGGTACGCGTGAGAATTCACTTATATTATTCGTAACTAGCGGCAAATCAAGTGCAAGCGCATGGGCCGCAATCCACATATCGTTGCGTCCGATAAGCTGTTTGGCTATTGCTAATCGAAGTTGAGCATAAACAATCGCTTCAGCTTCGCCGACATCAAGAACGCCAATGGAACCGAGGAAATTTTCAAGTCGTTCCCGATTTTTCGATTGACGTTTGCTATTCAAAATGCCGTATTCAAGTTCCCCCAACACGATTGTTGAGATACAGCAATCGTGCAGAGAGGCTTGTGGGACCATGCCCGGCTTTCGGTTCATCAGATAGATGCATGAGTCGGCATCGAGCATGACTTTCATTCGTCAAAGCTCGCGCGTTTGGGATCTTCGACAATCTTGTCATTGCGAGCCAGTATAGCCTCAACAACATCATCGTCTAGCGGCGATGTGTTCGCCCAAAAATCTTCCCAATCCGCAAATCGCGGACTCAAGACAATGCTTCTACCAACCTTGCGAATAGCTACCTCATCGCAGCCCTCATCAAAGCGAAATTTTTTCGGTAGCCGGACAGCTTGCGATTTACCTGCCATGAAGACTTTAGCACTGTCGTTTTGCTTTGGAATTGCCATAAAAACCTCCGTTTTTCAGGATTCCAGTATAGCGTAAAAAAGGTATACTAAAAGGATATATCTCTCAAATAGCCGTTATTGGCCCACAATTGGCTGGCGCTTAGTTCTTTGAAATCCGATTCGCGTCGATCGAGGTCGCAACGGACAAATACGAACTCGCGCCGAACCTAGCTGTGATCACTGACTGCATCGGTGTACTCAGTGGCGACGAAAAACGCTTCCTACTGGCCAACAGCGTCGTGCGGACGTTTGTGGTGCATGATATTGTTACAATCTTATAATAATAACGGTTTTCTTTACGTCTTGCGGTAGGTTTTATCGGCCAGTTAAAAATGCCGCGTGACTAACATGCGATCATGTAAAACACGGATGATCTCCACCCCGTAATCAGTTTCACGGTAATAAATGACATGACGAATAACCGGATATTTCCGGTATCCAACGCGGATATTTTCGCAAGCTGGCCCCGCCTTCGGATCTTCGGTTAAAAATCCGAAGGCTTGCGTCAAATCGTCAATGTATCGCTCTGTCTGTTGCGCTCCCCATTGCTTCAATGAGTACAACCAAACAGCTTCCATATCTTCCCTAGCCCTCGGGGCTAGTCGATATTCAGCCATGTTTTACAGCCATTTCTTTTTTGAATAAATCACCATCAAACGGCTGAGGTTCTCCGCTTTGTTCGCCTTCAATAAGTGCGGCGCGGATTTCTTCAATATCGGCTTGGCTAGCTTGATCACGGCGTATCAGATCACGGATATATTCACTATCGTTTGTAAATGCTCCGGCTGCAATTTGCGCCTTAATCCAGTTGTCTTGTTGATCGGTGACGGTGATCGTCTTTCGTGTCGTACTCATAAAACGGCCTCCAAGGAACTATGTGAAATATTCATACTATTGATGCAATATACCACATTCCGCTTTTCTGCCAAGCCTCTGGTACTGACAAATAATGGTTGGTTCAATCATGCGCTACGTTCCTGATATAAATGCTTTTGAAACCCGATAAACGCATCGCGGATAGCAGCCACCCCGCCGAGTTGTTCCGCAGCATCAGCCACAACTCTATATTTAAGTTCTAACAAATGAGGAAGTTTTTCTTGATCCAGCTCACCCACGCCCTGTATAAATTTACAACTCGTACAACAAAAGAAAACGACTTCTTCTACACTACTTTCCCACTGTCCGCGTTCGCTATCAATTGCCCAATTTCCATTGTCAATTTTGACTAAGCATATTCATGATCAAACGAATCATAGTCTCTTTGTTGGTCGGATCAGATTCCGCCACCAGCAACGTCAACGCCGCCAGACCAATATCATTCATCACCGGCTCGTCGTTATCACCCAGCAGACGGGCATTACGATTAAGGAAGTCCACAAACAGAAAGGCCGCGCTGCGTTCATTGCCATCGGAAAATGGATGATTCTTAATCACAAAGTAGAGCAGATGAGCGGCCTGGCTTCTATGCTGGGATAGGCCGGTTCGTCAAACACCGATTGATCCAGATTGCCGAGAATTGAAGCCAGCCCCTCGTCACGTTCACGGGCGAACAGATCGGTGGCTTCGTCCCGCGCCAGTAAGTCCGCTTTTAGGTGAGCCAGCGCAGCACAAGCCTCAACCACGCTGGGCAACTCATCCCCTGCCTGGGTCTTGGGTTCGCTGAGCAGACCTTCGTCATAACGCTGCAACAGCAGAAAGGTTTGAGCATAACGACTAACGATATCGACCAACCCCCGGCCGCTATCCAGTTGCAGCGCGGAGCTTTGGGCTGTTTTTCGCACCAACGTCAGCGCTGCCTCTAACTCGCGGGCATTGCTGTCAAAACGTTGGCGAGAGAGCGTCCAGCCTTGGGTTAGATGCTCGCGCAGGATGCGGGTCGCCCATTGGCGAAACTGCACCGCCCGCTTGGAGTTAACCCGATAACCGGCCGAGATAATGGCGTCCAGGTTATAGAAATGGATATTACGCCTAACCCGCCGTTTTCCCTCCTGGCGAGCTACCGAGGATTCCTCGGCAGTTGAACTTTCCTCCAACTCTTTGTCTTCATAGATGTTTTTTAGATGCAGGCCAATGGTGTCGCTGTCTTTATCAAACAATTCGGCCATCTGCCCCTGCGACAGCCAGATCGTATCGCGTTGGCTATCCAATCGCACCTCAACCGCCTGTCCTGCTTGCTGATAAATGACGATTCATCTGTGTGCTCGTTGAAATTCCGCGACGGGGATTCTTATCTTACCGGCATGCCAGCCTTCTCTGGCCTCCCTGATGATCTCGCCAGTCATGTCACAACCCTCAAAAATCAGGTTGTTCCACGCCGCATGAACAGTGGCGAAAAGACCCGCCATCATTTCATCGTATCGGCCAGTTTTT
Source organism: Gammaproteobacteria bacterium (assembly GCA_003230835.1). Taxonomy (GTDB): domain Bacteria; phylum Pseudomonadota; class Gammaproteobacteria; order Pseudomonadales; family Azotimanducaceae; genus UBA4421. The sequence continues at coordinate 2,994 of QIGT01000378.1, read as the reverse complement.
TGAAGTCATAGCCCTTGCCGCCACCCCGGCTGACAAATTCAAAAAACCGCCGCTCTTTTGCCCATTCTTCCGCCTTAAGCATATGAGGGAAGTCGTTTGGCCCGGCGGCATCTTTGAACAGCCCTTGTGTACTCAAGTTCAGCCACCATTAGTCGCGTACTCTTTCTCTAAAAAGAGATCTGGCTGATTGGATGGAGCTGCGTAGTGTAAATACCCAAATACGTGAACTGGTTGGCCCGCATATTTGAGAGAGTGTGCCACGATTTGAATAAGATTAATTGCCTCTTCGGCAACACAATAAACGCTGAAAACGGCCGAAATTAAAAGTGGCAATAGCTTATTCATTCTAAAAATCGAAACCTCCGAGATCAACAAATACTCCTCCTTCGGCTTCCTCCAAAATGGGCAACACCCCAGGGCGTGAGAAAAAGATGAAAGCAGGAACATTCAGTATTTCAGGTGCAGATATGTCTCGACTGCCACCTGTAATAAATGTACTACTAAAAGGCGAGCTCACAAATATAACAATCGCAACAGCATCCGTGCCCACTTGTTTTGAAACCTGGGAACCAACGTAGCCACGACTAAAAGCATCGTACAAGGGCACACCGGCATAGTAGTAGACGAAAACTGCCTAGTCCATCTGGCGTGCGATATTGAATGACCAAAGCATGTTTACCGGTTCTAACGACAACGTTTGACGGCTGAGTATAAGTACCGCTCGAGGTAGTGGATGTAGAAGGCCCGGTGCATATGGTCGAGTAGCTGCCGCTGTTCAGTTTTCGACGTAACTCATAACTCGTTGCACTAGAGGCACGGTTCCATGAAACAGCAACTGAGTTTTGCAGTGTCTGTGCCGGGAGGGTTAATCCCGAAGGCGTTGGTGGCAACGCCAAGACCGCCACCGTCAGCTTCAAACTACACTCTCCACGCCGATAGTTAGCCCAATTTATGCCACAGCTTGCCCAGCCCGAATAACCCGCCAAACCGCCTCACTAGTCAGCGGCATATCAATACTGTCGACACCCAGCGGCCGCAGCGCATCTAGCACCGCATTAACGATCGCCGGTGGCGCACCACAAGCACCGCCTTCACCAATGCCCTTAACCCCCAATTCATTGTTTGGGTCTAACACTTCGTTAAAGGAAACCTCGATATCCGGCACATGCGTCGCTCGTGGCATGGCGTAGTCCATTAGTGATCCGCTCACAAGTTGGCCGTATTCATCGTAAACCGCATGTTCATACACGGCTTGGCCAATTCCCTGCACCACTCCCCCGTGCACTTGCCCCGAGGCAAGCAGCGGGTTAATGACGCGACCGCAATCATCCACAGCGGTGTAGTTTGTTATGTTTATGCTGCCGGTCTCGGGATCTACCTCTACCTCTGCAACATGGCAACCGTTAGGGAAGGTAAAGCCGCCGCCACGGTTATAGCGGTGGGTTTTACTTAACGCTCGGCCACCAAATTGTGGGTCCTTTGCCGCCTGGGCGACCTGGGCCAAGGTCACTCGGGAACTATTCTGGGTGCTGGTGAATATGCCTTGCTCATAGGTCACACTTGACCTGCTGGCTTGCAGCAATTCGGCTGCCACATCCACGGCATCTTCCAATACTTCCTCACAAGCCTTCTTTGCGGCGATACTACCCATTTGCGATGACCGAGAGCCTCCTGTGCCACCACCAAATTTGACGGTTTGTGTATCGCCTTGAATGATATTTATCTTGTCGAAGTCTATGCCGAGCACTTCACTCAGCACCTGAGAGTAGGTTGTACGATGGCCCTGACCGTGACTAAACGTACCCACCACTACGTCAACACTACCATCGTTATTGAGGGTGATGTGTGCCTCCTCTTCAGGGCCACCACCACTAGATTCGACGTAGTAGCCTATGCCGTGTCCTGCCAATAATCCCTTCGCAGCAGAGTGTGCACGCCTTTCTTCGAAGCTGTGCCACATAGATTTCTGCAAGGCCATATCTAGGGTTTCGCTGAACTGGCCGATGGTAAGCGCAACCCCAGATGGCATCCGATAAGGCATTTCTTGCGGGGTAACAAAATTAATTTTGCGTAAGGAAATGGCATCGACGCCTATTTCTAGCGCGGCTTTTTGCAACAATCGTTCCATCACATAACAGGCTTCCGGACGCCCCGCGCCACGATAAGCAGCCACCGGCATGCTATTGGTGAACACTGCTTTAACAGAATGATGAACATGCTCTATTCGATACACTGTGCCGACAACTCGGCCTCCCGCCATGGTCGGCACTAGGGGGCCGACGGCCGTGCAATAGGCACCAAGGTTGGCTGTGGTTTCTACCCTCAGGGCGAGAAATTTTCCTGCCTGGTCAAACCCGGCGGTGGCAGCCGTTAAATTGTCGCGCCCATGGGAATCTGCCAAGAACATCTCCGAGCGATCACCGGTATATTTAACCGGCACCCGCAATTTTTTTGCTGCAAACAAGCATATACACGCTTCAGGGTGTATCTCCCCGCGAATGCCAAAGCCACCACCGGTATCAAGCGATATGACCCTGACCTTTTCCATGTCGACCTTGAATATTGCTTTAGCCAATACACTTTGTTGGGCAAACGGACCTTGGCTAGGGTTGTAGAGCACATACTGATCGTCTTCGAACAACCCAACACACGCCCGAGGTTCCAATGGACTGGGTGCAACACGATTGTTCACCAGGTCAATGCTGACGACGTGCGCTGCATCCTCCAGCGCTTTGTCCACTGCCATCGACTCACCCACCTCATAGTGCGCACACAAATTGGACCCACGCTGTGCGTGCAGTACAGCAGTTTGAGGCGCTAGGGCATGCTTCAAATCAGCGTTAACTGGCAATTCATCTACGTCGAACTCAATCAGTTCAACCGCAGCTTGCGCAGCAGCAGGCGAGGTTGCAATCACCGCTGCCACAGCCTGACCCGAGAAACACACTTTAGAGTCGGCTAAAATCGGTCTATGCGGAATGAAGGCCGGCTCAC
>QIGT01000060.1 GCA_003230835.1 Gammaproteobacteria bacterium | reverse complement strand
GCAAATCAGTAAGATTGCGCTGACCAAGGGCTGGGCTGATGCTGGCAATAAGTGGCTCTGGCATTCTCGAATTGGCGGCACCCCAACGCTCATGCTGATTGAGCCGTTCAAGGACTATGCGGACATGGCTCCGTCCCAGGCCAGCCTTATGCATTACTTAGCAAAGCACATGGGCTCTGCGGAAAAGGCAACAGCGCGCTACGCTGAATTTGAGGCGGGATTTTCAAATTCCACCTACACAGTGTGGGTGCACCGCCAGGATTTGTCTGTCATCGATAGCGGCAACTAACTAGATCGAGCGCAATCGCTTAAACAGGAAAAACATACCACTAAGTCGTTAATAAGATCAATAATTCAATTGATAATCATTCGCATTAGTAGTACGTTGCTTGACCTCTGAAATTTGACAGGTTGAGATCGGTGAAAATGTCTGCTGCTGGAATCCACGCGTGTTTGGTCTTCGCGCTAATAATCTTAACCAAACCTGTTGTTTTTGCTGATGATAGCGATCTTTTCATCGATGATATCACCATCATCGGGAAGCGCTCGGAGGGCCAGCAGGTTGTTGGGGCTGCCACCTATCTTGGTCTTGGCGATCTCGAAAAATATGCCTATGCGGATATCCAGCGCATCGCCCGGTTAGTGCCAGGCGTATCCATCCAAGTGGAAGATGGTTACGGTTTGCGTCCCAATATAAGCATCCGCGGCGTAGCCACTGAACGCAGTGGTCGCATCACACTGCTTGAGGACAACGTGCTCATCGCGCCGGCCCCTTATTCTGCTCCAGCCGCTTACTACTTTCCGACAATCGGCCGCATCAACGCCATTGAGGTCCTCAAAGGTCCAGCAGCCATCACTCAGGGGCCTTATACCATTGGTGGCGCACTCAACTTGATCTCCACGCCGATCCCTAGCGAATTTGGCGGTGGCGCCTACTTCGAGGCCGCACAGGACAACACCTTTAGGCTGCATGCCACCTATGGGGGACGCAATGATTCCGGGTTCGGTTTTCTAGTTGAAACCCACCAGTGGCAGTCTGACGGGTTTCAAGATATTGACCGCAGCAACCGCGACACAGGCCTGGACGTGTCTGATTACACGATAAAACTGAGCTACGCGCCAATTGATTCACCACACCGAGTGGCTATCAAACTGCAGTATGCTGACCAAGACTCAGGGCAGAGTTATCTCGGCTTGACCGATGCCGATTTTGCGGCAGATGCTTACCGGCGCTATGGCTTATCCGCACTCGATGACATCGAGACACAACACGAGCAAGTGATCTTGCGCTACGAATATGATGCCTCTGATCAGTTGACGCTGTCCGCCGTGGCCTACAACAACACTTTTCAGCGTGACTGGTTCAAGACCGAAGGCATTGATACTGACGGCAGCGCTAATGCGCAACAGTTTTCACGCACAAGCTGGTTCGACGTCGTGCAGGCGCTTAATCGCGGTGAGAGCCTCAACGGTATAACCCCTGGCGAGCTACAGCAGATTTTCGACGGTGGCGATACACCGGTGGGTAGCATTCAACTGCGTTCCAATGCCCGTGAATATTATTCCTCAGGGTTGCAATTGAAAGCCAACTGGCAATTTGAGACAGGTGCCGCGTCTCATACGCTGGAAATTGGTGCGCGTTATCACGAGGACGAAGAGGACCGGCTACAGCGCAACTCCACCTACCAACAGGAAAACGGTACCCTGGTGTTAAATGATTTAGGTCTGCTCGGCAATGCAGGTAATCGCATTCAGGCGGCGCAGGCGCTGGCGTTACATGTGCATGATCGCATCGAAATCGGTAAATGGGTGATCTCGCCGGGTTTGCGTTACGAAGACATAGAGCAAAAGCGCACACGTTACGAGACGCGTGATGGACGTACGGCAAACCCTGCCTCACGGGCGAACAGCAACCTTCGTGACACGCGCAACAACAACACGCGCGTTTGGTTACCCGGCATTGGGGTGGCGTACAATCTAAACAACTCACTGACGCTGATCGGTGGTGTACACAAGGGCTTCACTGCCCCTAGCAACGCACCTGGCGTGGACGAAGAAGAAGCCATCAACTATGAAGCTGGGTTGCGTTACGCGACTGAATCGATATCTGCAGAACTGATGTTCTTTTATAGTGATTACGACAATCTGCTGGGCGAGTGCACCGCATCATCAGGTTCCGACTGCGAGCAGGGCGACGCATTCAACGGTAACGCCGTCACGGTGAAAGGTGCCGAATTTTTTCTAACTGTAGACCTCGCCACCCAGGCGAGCTTTGCCGTGCCAGTGCAGCTCAACTACACTTACATCAACGGCGAGTTCGACACCGACATCGCTGACACTGAATTTTTTGGCGACGTGTCCAGTGGCGATCCAATTCCCTACATTCCGGAACATCAGCTGACCCTTTCTGTCGGCTTGGAATTTGGCCAATTCGCCAGTTATCTTGCCGCCAACTACGTCGGCGAGGTTTGTGTGCGGGCGAGCTGTCAACAGTTCGAAAAAACCGATGCCGCTCTTACCCTTGACTGGTCAGGGCGGTTTGACCTTAATGATAAGCTAAGCCTGTTCGCGCGAGTCGAAAACCTCACCGACCAGGACGATCTTCTGGGACGTCATCCCTACGGCGCGCGGCCAAACAAAGACCGCACCGGAGCCATAGGGATACGTGTCGATTTTTAGATGACAGATGCGTGACGACGGCTTGCGTTTTCAGGTCACTCTTGTTTGCATTCAAACAAGCTATGACGTACTGAATTTGGAAAAGTGAATTCTATGAAATTAGTCCTTTCAATTCTTGTTGGTGTTCTAGTTAGCGCGGCATTGATTATCATCGTGGCTGGCTGGTGGGTATCTCAACCCATTTTTGACGAAGTCATGGATGGTGATCTGATCAATCAGGCGGAAATTGCACCACAGGAGACAGCCGTTACGTTTGCACGCACTCTGCAAGGCGAAGTGATCTTGGTGACCGCCACAACGTCTGCTGGTATTGAAGGGCAAGTAGTCCCAGGTCGCGACGGTGTTGAAGTCTTTAATCAAATCGGATTTGCGGGGGTTGAATTGTTACGTCAAGACACTATTTCTATCAAACCCTCTAAGTTCACCTGGCGACAACTCGGTATCCCTATCGAAACAACTTATCCACACATCGCTGCTGGCACCAACTTTCGCGCCCACGCCGAAGAAGTGGGTATGGAGGACGGTGAACCTTTTCTCTTTCCAAAGCTATCCCCAGCGACATCCTGGAATGCCCCGGTTGCCCAGGGCACGCGCCTAGATTATGAGGTCGAGCTGTGTGCGGTGACGCTAGACAACCACACCATCAGCAAACCCAGTAAACTGGGGTATGTTTTGTGCGGAGATTTCACCGAACGCTGGGCTCTAATCACACAGATCGACCTTGACCTACCTATGGGCACCACCGGGTTCCCGGAAGGCAAAGGTGGTCCAACCCGCTTACCCATTGGTCCTTTGCTGGTCATACCGAAAGACGCGGACGCGTTCTATCGTGATCTGGAACTGAGTCTGTATGTGAACGGCGGATTACGCCAGCGTGACAAAGCCGGTTTGATGATTTGGTCCCCCTCGGAGATAGTTAACAAGGCGATCAACGGTTGTAAAGTGAACTACTATCACGCAAAGGAGACGCTTAACCTCACCAGTTGCGAGGCGGTTCCCGCTAAAACTTTGATCCTCACCGGCACCCCCGAAGGTGTTGGCTTCCATTTGGTCAACCTGTGGTCTTCCGCTTTTTACCTAAACCCCGGCGACGAAGTTGTGGGGGTTGCTACCTATTTAGGCGTCACTCGAAACATAATCGAGGACAGTAAAAATTAGACACTTCGCGCATGCAAATGGGAAGTACTCAAATCTGCAGAGAAAGGTTGTGTTGCTCAAGTAAGCGCCATCGTTACGCTTGCTTGAGTGCAATCACAATTATCATACTCGCACTTGGTCGCTTGAAGTTGCAACAACTTTTCCTGTACGCCAACCAAGCGTTTCTTAACCAAAAGGCGCGCTTTGACGGAAGGATCTTCACTATGATCAACCAATTCAAGGACAGCCTTGATATCCCCAATGGTAAGCCCAAGCGCTTGCGCCTGGCGAATAAACTCAATACGTCTCAAATCCATAGCCGTAAAACAACGATAGCCGTTTTCTGGTTCCCGGCTAGGGGTGAGCAAACCCACGCGAGAATAGTATCGATCGGTGGCGGGAGTGACTTCAGCTTTGCGGGCAAGTTCTGCAAGGTGTAAACAGCCGCTAGGCTTCAAATCTGCAGGATGAGCATGATTAAACATGATCGGTCTCCAATAATTTGCGTAATAGTAAAACAGCAATCTATCTGTCTCCTATCGCGAACAGCGGCGGATAAAATATGTTGTAGGCGATCTAGAGTCTCAGGTGCTGAGTGGCAAGGTAGACAGGCAGCGAGGTTTTGCGAATCGAAAAGTGCTGAGAATCGGTCGATTCGCCTTGTATCCGCAGGGGATCATTTGATAGACCCATCCGCGCCACGATCAAGATAGGTACTTTGACTACCTCTGGCGCCTTGGCATCAATAAATGCACTCACATCACAACAGCAATCAGCGTTTGTCAGGGTTTGCGGCGGTTCAGTATTTGCACTCTCGGTATGCTCCCCCATGCTTAACAATTGCTTACTCTCAAACTGCTCATTCACAAGCTGGTTCGGGGACAAGTCCATGATGCAGGGTGCCGCAAGCATGCTAATCAGCGGGGCAATAAGTCGAAGATGAAGTGAATACGTGGAGCTTTGCTTTTATTCCAGGCTTCGTGCACCTCCTTGTTATCAAACCACCATAATTCCCCTGGTTGCAGCCAACATTTTTCTTCGCCACACTTCAATATATTCCCTTTCTTGCTATCAAAGACGAGATGGTAGCGATTGCGTACCCGGTAATACTCACCCCGATCCAAATGTGGATAGACTGCGTGTCCAGGCTTCAGACGAACAATTTTGCTGCGCGATAGCTCCCCGTTCAGGCTTATAGCAAGTCCTTCCAAATACGCCCGGATAATTGGGAATTGCTTAGATATCGTCGTAAACCGTGATTCATGCACGTCCCAGCTTTCTCGCCCCGCAACCTTGGACTTCACCATGCCACGAATAGGAATGGCCTGCGCTTCGCGCTGAACCTTGACTTTGCTTTGACGCCCCTGATTTAAGGACCACGCATTATCGACAAACTCAATCTCCTTGAGGAATGTGGAAACAGGGTGACCGGAGCTGATCAGTTTGAAGTTTTTCAATATCGCCTCCTTTGAAGCCGTTTTGCAGTCTCTTAATATAGATCCAAACAGACGATTTAGCCTGACTATTACGCGTTTACTCGTTGATTTGGTATAGTTCTCGAAAATTCATTTTCCAGTATTTCACGACTGATATATATCGGTGGTGAAAAGCAGTGATTGATCGCCAGAACACTTCGAATCAGAGAAGACATTCCATTACTTATTATAAATATCAACTACAATCTCGCCATCTTTACGCACCGACCCACGATACATTCCCGCTGTATTGAACGGCATGGCCACATTGCCGTGCTTATCTATCGCGATGACACCCCCGCTGCCGCCAAACTTTTTGAGCTTCTTATTGATAACGAAATTGGAAGCTTCGTGCAACGACATGCCTTTGTATTCCATTAGCGCTGAAATGTCATAGGCGACCACCGAGCGAATAAAATACTCTCCGTGACCTGTTGCGGATACAGCACAAGTGATATTGTTGGCGTAGGTGCCTGCGCCGATTAGGGGCGAGTCGCCAATTCTGCCGAAACGTTTGTTAGTCATGCCGCCAGTAGATGTTCCCGCTGCCAGGTTTCCCTTTTGATCCAAGGCGACTGCGCCAACGGTGCCAAACTTGTGATCCATTCTCGGTTCGAGTCGTTCGTGCCGAAGAACCTTTTGTAATGCGTTCCAACGTTTTTCGGTATGAAAGTATTCTGCTGCGGCAGTTGCAACATTGTTTTGGGCAGCAAACACCTCCGCACCTTCTCCAGCCATCATCACATGTGGTGATTTATCCATAACCAAACGCGCGAGTTTAATGGGGTTCTTGATGAGTCTGACACCGGCAACTGCGCCGCTATTTCTTGACTTGCCGTCCATGATCGAGGCATCCATTTCGTTAACACCATGGTGGTTAAACGCAGCACCTTTCCCCGCATTAAATAAGGGTGAATCTTCCATGATAATGATTGCTGCCTGCACAGCGTCCATGCTGCTGCCACCTTCTTTCAAAATATTGTAACCCGCCGTTAATGCCTGAGTGAGTTTTTCCCGGTAAGCCCGTTCTTTTTCAGGGGTTAAGTTTTCTTGCGAGATGGTTCCGGCTCCACCATGAATTGCCATCCCCCAACCTGGTTCTGCTGCCTGTAGTTCGAATATCACCAGCAACAGGCTGAAGACAAGGATGATTTTTCTGAGGGAACGAAATTGAACAACGCGCATGATTGTGCCTCTTGAGTTAAATCGATGTAGCCGCCCAAGACGTTGCTACGACATTAAATGTAGGCCCAACATTGCAGACTACTAGAATCCGTTAGCTGGAGTTGCAAGAACTCCATATCGTCTAATGCCGGAACTCTAGCAGAGGGCGAAAACTCAGAAAAGTGTTTGAGGGCCAAGATTTTCACGGTGAAGCTCTACTGAAACGTTTTGTTTGAGATGCCGACGACACGCTGCACGATCTGTTCCCTTTAGTCACGAGGTAGCCCACGTGCAAGGCAAGATGCCTCTGTACAGGTTAGATGAGAGGTTCGCTGACTGATAGGACATACTGGCTGCGAATTGTGCAATTGCGCGCAAATATGCGTAAAACTACCCAACAGGATGCGAGTTCACATGATTTATCCAAGTAAACATGATTAAGTCAGAAGTTAATGCCAGCACACAACAAAGCTGGTTCCTCCGGGATACTTTTGTAACGTTATGCAGTTCATTGATCAGAAAACGGCGCTATCCGAACATGACCACCACAACGACAATACTCGTCCGTTTTTGGCAGATACGAGCCGTCAAAAGTGGTCCTTCATCACTCGCAGAGTGTGTCCGTCTGATGCAACCAGCCTAACGACCAAAATAACACCGAGCCCGGGAGACTTGGTTCTCGCTAAAATCGGACAAATCGCACAACACACAAAAATACAATTGCGTAGCGGTCGGCGGTCGCAATTGTACGCAGGTGATCGGGTAGTGGTTGCCTATGGAAACCGTTATGCCTCAGATCAATTCGAAGCCGAAGTGCCTAACGATCTGTCTACTTGCCACTTTGTCGCTGCGGGTGGCATCGCCGCCGCCATGATATCAAAACTGCAAAGTCTAAAAGTGCCGACTGCACTTGAGCCTGTAGGGCTTTTAACAGATGTTCATAGTGAGATATTGAACCTTAGTCGCTATCGCATTCGGGATTCGAATTCTGCACGATCGTCGGTTGTACCCTGCATAGCGGTGCTCGGGGCGAGTATGAATGCTGGAAAAACGACCGCTACCGCAAATTTAGTGCGGGGTTTATCTCTAGCAGGAAAGCGTATCGCTGCAATCAAGGTAACGGGAACGGGGGCCGGGAATGATCTTTGGGCGTATGAAGATGCCGGTGCTGCGCTTACATTAGACTTTACCGACGCGGGGTTTGCCTCGACCTACAAACTTACCGCCAATGTCATTGAGGGTTGTTTGAATCGACTTGTTTTGCATGCCGCACATCAGCCCGGTATCGATGCGATTATCGTAGAAGTAGCGGACGGGTTGCTGCATTCAGAAACAGCAGATCTGGCCCAATCTTCCGCGTTTCGCGAGCATATCCAAGCGGTGTTGTTTGCCTCTGGAGACGCCATGGGTGCGGTCGCTGGTACGCAATGGCTTGAGCAGCGGGGTATTGAAGTTATAGGCATCACCGGAGCGTTGACTGCCAGCGAATTGGCAATGGCGGAAGTCGAGTCTGCCACAGGCTTGAGGGCTTTTTCGAAAGAAGCCCTCGCTTCGGCATCCATTCAATCTATTTTTCGGGTAGCAATGTGAGCTCCACCAGCGTGCTACCCGTGATCGCGAAATCACCGCGTGTGTTCATCCTAACGCAGTTAGTTTGTTGTGGTTTTGTACAGGTCGGGTCGGTGATTGGCATCGCACTTTCAATTCGAGAGTTAATCGATCAACTCAAGCAGCCTAGTGTTGAAAATTCAGCCTTTGAAGTCCTGCTCGTGGGGTTGTTTGTTTTCGCCGTCGTGGGCGCGCTGAGCCGTTGGTTTGATCGATATGCAAGCGAGAAGTTGGGCCAGTCCTATAGTCATGAATTACGATTGTCGCTATACGATCACCTACCCCACGCGAAGAAAGTGGGAGCAGGTGTTTCGGCCCTACATTTTGTCACCGATCTCAACGCGATTAAACGTTGGGTCTCGCAAGGTCTGTCGAGGCTCATCGTCAGTGGAATTAGCCTCGTAGGTATCCTCGGTTTGCTGACCTACTTTGACTCTGGTGTCGGCGCCATCGCATTTTTCGTTCTTTTGCTGAGCACCTGGTTGACCATCTTTCTGGGGTCGAACTTAAAACAAAGTATTCAACAGACACGCAAAAACCGCGGTAAACTGGCAAACGACGTCACTGAAAAAGCAGCCAATATCACTGGCTTATTGGTGTTTGGTCGTTTTAAGAAGGAGCGTAAACGACTGGCTGAACTCAGTGAACGACTCGCGCGTTCGATGATTCGGCAAGCGTTCTGGATTGGTTCGGTCAGAGGGTTGTCGGAACTCACTGCCCGATGCTTGTTGGTTCTCGTGATCGGCCTGGGCGTGTCGTCGGTAGCACAATCGCAGTATGACTTGGGTACTCTTGTCGCCATGGTTGGTGTGATTGGCATTATGGCAACACCCATCCGAGATTTAGCAAGGGTGTTTGAGTACTGGAAATCAGCTCAGGTCGCGCGTCATAAAATCCAATCAACCTATGAAGTAACGGCGCTCACAGTGGCGCCACAACAGCCATCGCGCACGGACCGAAGTCGAGTAGGTTTCCAACGAGCGAGTATCGGCAACATATCAAAAACGTTCTCTGCTAAAGTTCCACCGCGTAGTAAAATTGTTATTGTCGGGAGAAACGGATCCGGCAAATCGACATTGCTGCAGCATATCGCTGGGATATCCGTACCGAAAGAAGGGCGTATACAGATCAACCGGGTTGACGCCCATGCGCTCACATCTAAAGCGCGCCGAGAGCTGATTGGTTTTGCCAACAACGAACTGCCGCTTATTAGTGGGTCGTTGGGCAAGAACATTCGCTATCGCTTACCTGGGGCGTCAGAAGAGGAGGTCGCTCAAGCTTGTGAAAGGGCTAATCTTGCGGAGTTTGTTGCGCAACTACCCGATGACCTAGATACGCGAATCTCGACTAAGGCAATCCAATTTTCAGAGGGAGAAATTGCACGGATAAAACTCTCCCGGGCGATCATAGGCGAGCCTGCCTTACTGTTGCTGGATGAAATCGATGCATCAATGGACGATGCGAATATCCACAAGCTGTGCGACTTAATTAAGTCTTACACAGGCACGGTGTTTTTTGTCACACACAATACCCAACTTATGGCAGTAGCTGATCAAATATGGCGGTGCGCGAGCGACCAGATACATGTAAGTTCCAGCGCTGGTGCTGTTCTCAAATTTACACATGAGGAACGCGCCAAATGAAATCGAAAGTTGATCTAGCAGAATTTGTTACCCCACAACTACTCCCACATAGAATGTATTTTAGAACGACTGGGTGCGCGAGTGGCGTGGACTATTTCATTCGTTTGGCTGATGCATTTTCCCCCAAGAAAGTGCTCATAGCCATACACGGAATTGCTCGTGACCCGCGCAGACATATTCACCTGTTGTCCCGACAAGCAGACCAGTATGGCTATACTCTGATCGCACCTTTTTTCAATGTAAACGACTATCCTGACTTTCAACGCTTAGGACGTTTGGGTCTTGGTAGACGCGCTGACCACGCATTACTTTCCTCTGTGCTACATATACACAAGTATTTACCATTCAATTCGAAGCTCAAACTGTTCGGGTTTTCTGGCGGCGCCCAGTTCGTGCATCGGTTCGCACTGGCCTACCCACATCTGGTCGAGACGATCGCAATCGCATCAGCAGGTTGGTACACAGAGCTATCTTCGAAACTAAGATTTCCGTTTGGTACAGCGCCCACCAAACGCCTTGCAGATTTGCACTTCCACCCGACAGATCTTTGCTACATGGATACCTGCATGCTGGTGGGATCACAGGATGTAGAGCGAGATGCAAATTTGCGCCACTCGAAAGAGCTAGACCGATACCAAGGCAAGAATCGGCTCACTCGTGCTCGACGTTGGCAAAAACGTCTTAAAAAGCGCAGCCAACGTCTGGGTAGTCAGGCAGAGCATGCCTGCCATGTGCTAGACCGGGTGGGTCATAGCTTTGAAGAAGCAGTGCGAATTGGTCATCTCGACAACATTATTTTTAAGTTTTTCTCTACGAGGCCATCACAATGAAATATTTTCTGCC
>QIGT01000361.1 GCA_003230835.1 Gammaproteobacteria bacterium | reverse complement strand
AAACGAGACGATTGGCGCGTAGTCATGTCTTGGCACATCGCGGAAACTAAGAAACAAGCTCAAGAGGAAGCCAAACAAGGTCTTTTTCGTTGGCACAATGAGTACACTGTGGGCACCCTAATGCGTCCGGGAGCAGTGGCATATGACTCTGCGGACGCGGCTATCGAAGATGCCGATGTGGAAGGTGGTGGTGCCATCATTGGAACGCCGGATGATTTGATTAAAGCCATTCGAGACATGATCAAACTGACCGGGGGCTTTGGTACGGTTATTGGTTTTGCGCATGACTGGGCAAACCGCGAAAATACATTGCGCAGCTGGGATTTGATTGCGCGTTACGTGATTCCTGAAGTCAACGGCATGTTAGAAGGGTTCAGAGAGTCCCAGCGTTATGTGATTGAGCATAGAGAAGTGTTCGATCGGGCAGGGGCTGCGGTCATGGCAAAGATAATGGAAAATGAGAAAGCTGCTGGGTTGCTGTCCGAACAGTCTCAAGGCAAAGCGGCTATGCCGGCCCATCATGCGCCAGATTTATCTAAGCACTCTGGTGGCGGTGGGAATTAGCGGGTGGCGTTTGGCGTGAAGGGCGGCTGGCTGGTTGCCATACTCGCACTTTCGGCTTGTTCGGAACCATCTGACAAGTACGCCCCCGCAGAGGTTCCTAGTGCTGGCGATCAAGGAAAAATAGAAACCCGAGTTGTTAGTGTTACGCTGCGTGAAGGCACTAACATGGCAGTGACTGTCAATGCTAAGCAAGATCGCGTGATTAGCTTGCAAGGTCAATTGTTTTTCCTTCCTGCAGACGGAGAAGGGGACGCAGCTGCAGCTCGGGCGATCACATCACCTTACTACGACGCGCGCGAGCCGCAGTATTCCCCACAACACGAGCAGGTTGTGTTTCACGGCTATCGCAATGGGAACTGGGATATCTGGCAGGTTGCCACGGATGGTGAGAGTGCACCGCAAACCCTAACCAATGATGCTTACGATGATAGAGAGCCTCAATATCTGGCTGACTCAAGCGCAGTGGTGTTTAGCTCAGATCGCGGCGGTAGCTATGATATTTGGCAAGTGAATGTGTCCGGAGACGGACTTCACCAGCTTACTGATACCGAGAACAATGTCTATTCACCCACAAGTTCCGTAACGGGAAAGTTAGCTTACGCTGAGTCACAGGGCGGTGAGTCTAGTGTGGTTGTTCACCCCGATAGAGTACTGGTAACTCACGCTGGGGTGATTTCTGGCGTGCAATGGTCTCCAGATGAATCGCAAATTAGTTATCAATTAATAGATGCTAGTAGGGCGGCTGTACGTGTAGTTGATCTGAATTCTGGTAACGATAAATTGGTATCTGTGGCAGGATCGGATGTCTTTCCGTTTCGAGCCCATTGGCTAACAGACGATGAAATCGCTTATACCGCAGACGGAAAAATTAAAAAATCTAAGTTAGTGGGAGAAGCCGAAGACTGGCCTTTCTCAGTATCACTTGACCTCACCCGGCACGACTATCCACGCCGTAAACGAAACTACGATTCGAACATCTCGCGTCGAGCATTGGGCATTTCTAGCCCGGTCATTAGTGCGGGTGGTGAGGACATTTATTTTTCAGCGCTGGGTGACATTTGGCAGTGGCGTCCGAGCAACAATTCGCTCAACAAACTCATTGACGATAGCTTTGCAGAACACTCTTTAGCCTTAAGTCCTGATGGCAGCATGTTGGCCTATGTGGGGGAACGTACTGGACGCATCGCTTTGCATTTGTTTGACCTGGCTAGCTATGAAGATCGAGTGCTGAACATAGATGCTGAACAAGTCAGCTTCCCAAGCTTCTCACCCAATGGAGAGAACATAGCTTTCTTTGTTGATGTGATTGGCAACCCCTTGGGCGGGCAGTTGATGGTAATGAATCTGGACTCTGGTGAAATTCGCAAGGTACTGACGCCCATGCCGGGCCAGCCTATTTCCTGGAGTGAAGATGGGCGCCGCGTGGCAGTGACACGCCTCAATGCATATTCGTCTCGCTATCGTGAAGGCATGTATGAGCTTGTTATCACAGATATCTCTAGTAATGCAACTTCCACGATTCTACCCGTGCCGCATAAATCAATTTCTAGCGCCGTGCTTACAGCCGATGGCGCTATGACCTATGTGCAAAGTGGTTTGTTACATCGTTTAGAGCTGGATGCCAACTACACTGCACTAGAAGATGGTGGCCTTCTAACAAAAGAGTTAACTAACGAACTAACAGACCTGCCCAGTTGGAGTAGCGACGGCGACTATTTGGTATATCTTTCAGGAGATAGGCTTAAAAGGCTGGATGCCATCACCGGCAAAATTGAAGATGTGACCCCGGAAATAGAATGGAACATGGCAGCACCTCAAGAGACGTATGTGCTGCGGGTTGGACGTTTGTTTACCGGAGAGGGCGATGATTACCTGCTTGATAGAGATATTTGGATCAGTGGCGATCGCATTCAAAAAGTAGTTGCGCAATCCGCAGTAACCGATGTGCCCGTTGTGAATGCAAGCGAGTACGCCGTGTATCCAGGATTGTTCGAGATGCACGCACACATGGGCGCAACCAGCGAGGTTCAGGGGCGTGTGTGGCTGAGTTTTGGCATAACTTCTGTTCGAGATCCTGGCGCCAACCCATATACCGCAAAAGAACGTCAAGAGGCGTGGGACAGCGGTCGCAGGGTTGGCCCTAGAACTTATATAACCGGGTATCTAACTGATGGAAACCGAGTCTATTACGCCATGGCTGAAGGCATTGTTTCCGAAGAACATTTGCAAAAAGCCCTTGATAGAACAGCGGCGCTACAACTCGATTTTATTAAAACCTATGTGCGGTTACCTGATCATTGGCAACGTAAGGTGGTGGATTTTGCGCATAACATTGGCATCCCGGTGTCTTCCCACGAGCTTTATCCAGCAGTAGCTCACGGTATGGACCATGTCGAACACATCGGCGGGACAAGTCGACGAGGCTACCAGCCTAAGGTCAGTCGACTGGGCTATTCCTACGATGATGTGTTCACTCTATTGTCGCAAAGTGGCATGGGTATGACGGCTACAGCAGTGTTGCCTGGATTTGCAGTGATTATGGCGGAAGAGCCTGATTGGTTTGAAACTCAACAGTTCGATACGTTTTACGGACCAGAAGCTCGTCGTTACTATGAGATGCTGATGCCGAGATTTGGCGCAAATGCTGCCGCGATCGCCACTGCCAACGGTAAGCTATTGCGCGAACTGACCCGCCGCGACGCATTGCTAGTGACGGGTACAGATGCCCCCTTTGTACCCTATGGCGCGGGGTTGCATGCAGAGTTTCGATTGTATCGGCGCGCCGGATTGACACCGGCACAAATCTTACATCAAGCAACCATGAAGTCAGCCCAGGCCGCAGGTGTGGCAAGTGAGTTAGGCTCTATTGTTGCAGGAAAGCTTGCAGATATTGTCGTGGTAAATGGCGACCCGCTGGCTAATATAGGCGACGCAGACAACGTGGTGATGACCATCAAAAATGGACAACTCTACCCCATCGAAGAACTATTGGTGGCGCCTACTTACTAATTGGCATACACAAACAGGAGGCTCTATGCCCAGCACTGAACACGAAGAAATGATTGCGATGATACAAGCTGCACCTCCAACGGCAGGTACGGTGGAAGAGTCTCGTGCTGCCTTCGACATGATGATGTCGATGTTTCCACCACCCCACGATGCGAATATCGAAGAACTCATGATCGGGCAAATGAATGCCGATTGGGTCAACGTGCCGGAAAGCCGAAAAGATCGCGTCGTGTTGTATTTGCATGGTGGCGGCTATGTGATTGGTACCAATGTGGGCTATAGGGAGTTTGCGTGCCGAGTCGCGCGCGCCTGTAAGGCGAAAGTGTTGTTAATCAACTATCGGCTCGCGCCCGAGAATCCATTCCCGGCAGCCGTAGACGACGCCACTATGGCGTATCGATATTTACTTGAACAAGGTATCGCTGCAGATCAAATTGTTGTCGCCGGAGATTCCGCGGGAGGCGGTTTAACCTTGGCTACCTTAGTGGCACTACGCGATGCAGGAACAGCATTACCCGCATGTGCAACCTGCTTTTCACCATGGGTCGACTTGGAAGCTACTGGTGACAGTTCCAAAGAAGGGGCTGTGGACGATCCCATGGTGACGGTAGATGGTTTACTTGAAATGGGTCAGCACTATGCCGGTCACGATATTCGTAGCCCCTTGGCGGCCCCACTTTATGCAGATCTCACGGGCTTACCGGCACTGCAGGTATTTGTAGGTACCCGAGAAATATTGTGTGATGACTCGACTCGAATTGTTGATAATGCGCAATCTGCAGGCGTAGATGCTTCGTTAACTGTCGGTGAGGGTTTGGTACATGTATGGCCGATATTTCCTGGCCTACCGGAATCAGCCGAATCGCTAGAACAAATGGGCGAGTTTGTTAACAAGCATTTGAGTTAATCAATTAGACAACTCCCGCTGATCTAAACCCAGCGATGTCCTCATCGCTATAGCCTAGTTCGTTGAGAATTTCATCGGTATGTTGACCGAGTTTGGGTGCAGGTCGTTGTACCACTGGCGGTGTGGGCTCACTGATATGTCCTGCGCTCACGACCTGGGTGATTTCATTATCACTGCCGGGTTTTTCTACATCTGCAAATATCAAACGATGGGCAACTTGTTCGTCTGCGGCTGCGCCGGCTAAGTCTCTGATGGGGGCTACGGGTATGCCGGCAGCAGTGAGGGTGTCGAGCCAATGGTCGGTAGATTTTTCAGTAAACAGCGGAGCCAACACCGCATTGATTTTTTCTGCGTCTCGTATACGACCTAGCGGGTCTTGATTAGCTTCATACAGTGCCTCTTCACCTAACAAGGCCATCAACTTACGAATTTGTTTTTCTTTTAAAGCCACCACCTGTACCGCACCATCTAACGTTGAAAACACGTTCGCGGTGGGTTGTTTTGTGGGCGAGCGGTTGCCGATTAGATCGGGGAGGGTACCATTAACAAGATATCCAGACATTTGTGTTGCCTGCATAATCATGGCGGTGTCCATCATGGAAATGTCGAGGCGTTGACCTTGGCCGGTAAGA
The DNA here is from genome assembly GCA_003230835.1 of Gammaproteobacteria bacterium. GTDB lineage: Bacteria > Pseudomonadota > Gammaproteobacteria > Pseudomonadales > Azotimanducaceae > UBA4421. The sequence continues at coordinate 5,463 of QIGT01000361.1, read as the reverse complement.
TGCCGTCTAAATAGGGCGGCCGAGATTGCAAATGCAGCATTTAACGAAGTGCTCATGTCTACCGCGAAATATCCTGCGCGAGTGGGCCCAGTTTCGTCATAGCCACTTAAACTCATCATGCCAGAAGCTGCTTGGATGGCGCCGTCGAAAGCGGGTAGCTCTGCCTTTGGTCCTTCTTGGCCATAGCCGGATATAGAGGCATAGACAATGTCGGGCTTCACCGCTTTAACCGCCTCATAGCCAAAACCTAAGCGGTCTATGGTGCCGGGTTTGAAATTTTCTACCACGGCATCGGCGGCTTCTACCAGCTTGAATATGATTTCGCGGGCTCTTTCATGTTTTAAATCGATGGCTAAGCTGCGTTTGCCTAAGTTGCAGGTCAGAAATGACGGTGTCATGCCATCTGGCGCCGCAGACATGAGCCCACGCGTGATGTCGCCGCTGACAGGTATTTCTATTTTCACTACGTCTGCGCCCAGTTGGGCGAGTTGTTGGGTAGCAAAGGGGCCCGCCAACACCTGGGTGAAGTCGAGGATGCGTAGTCCTGTAAAGGCTTGTTGGTCTGTCACATTCCTTCCCTAGGTAACATTTCGAAAATCCATAGACTGCCTGAGTTTACTTCATCTATAGGTATGGGTTGTCCGAGGTACTTGCGTGAGATTTCAGCCAATACTGCGACTAGGTCTGGATCGTCCTTAATGCGCACTAGTTTGCGATCATACATTTTGCCATCGATGCGCAATATGGCGCGATTGTCGGTTTCAACGTGAATCGGCCACTGCTTCCAGATGCGTCCCCAACTGGTATTCATATATCCACACGGAATGAAAACCCGACCATTGTGCTCCATGATCCAGGTGGTGCGCGACACGGCTGGTTCGAGTAACTGAAATTCAACCGTGACCGTGTCCTTAACAAAGGACCAGTCAGGCTCTTCAGTTACTGTCTCGCCCGTGGTGAATGGACCACCGGCAATAATCTCCCAGGGACCATCGGCGAATCTAGCGGCGAACAAGGTCACGGCAACCGCGAGTGCTGCAACACCTACAGTAAGGCCGATGAATTTCAGTAGCGACTTTATGAATGCCATGACCACTTCCTAGTAAATTCCATAGATGGTCCCTTGATTCGGTCTATTTGTCGAGGGCTAGCAGCCTTCCCCTCTTGAATCGAGCTAAGCTTCGTAGCTAAATACGCCAATGAGAGTAAATGCTGACCTCAACTTAACCGCCCATCAGTCTTCTGATGATTTTATCTGGCACCCATCGCCCCTGGCAGGGGTTGAGCGGGTGTTGCTTGATCGGGTCGGTGATGAGGTTGCCGTTGCCACCAGTTTGGTGCGCTACGCACCGCAAGCTTATTTTGATGCCCACGGCCATGTGCTGGGTGAAGAATTTATTGTTCTTGAGGGAGTCTTTTCCGACGAACATGGCGACTATCCGGTTGGCACTTACATTCGCAACCCACCAGGAACAGCACACAAGCCGCACAGCGAACCTGGATGTATCATCTTCGTTAAACTAAGGCAATTTGATGATGTCGACCTCACCCCAGTGATCAAGCACATCTCTACACAAGCTGCTGCCGGTGAACACGACCTATATCAGTATAAGGATGAGCGAGTAGGGTATGTGCATATTCCTGCGGGTGAGCGCTTTGCCTTTGGGGCAGACTATTTCGTACGCGAGCTACTAATTTTGTCTGGTGAATTGTCGTGGCAACAAGAAGTAACACACAAATTGAAAGCGTGGAGTTGGATACGCATGGCGCCTGGAAGTCCGTTGCGTGTAACCGCCACCACAGATTGTTTGATCTTCACTAAAACGCGCCCGCAATATCGAGATCCTGGCCGCTAACACTTCGCGCACATTGAGCTATATTTTCTTTATGAAGAAAATTATTGTCAGCTTGATGGTATTTGGATCTAGCACGCTTTGGCCTAGTCTTACACACGCTGAGTGTCCGGGTGCTGTGTTGCATACTCAATCAGCGATTCAAGACCTATTTCAGCAAACTCTAAATGCAGATCAGCAATTGCATTTGCGCGATCTGTTGCTTGAGTTATGTGTGCAGCGTGTTGCAGGCAGTAGTGTGGTGAAACAACCAGCTCGTACAATCTATGGTACCCAGGGAATGAAACGTGATCGCTTCTTTGGGAATGATAGCGGGGATGATAGTGAGAACAATGGTGATGATACAGTGATAGTGTTGGGGATCGATTTAGATAGACGCGAGCATAAGGAAACCCCGCACTTTCCGCAGTGACAAGTCACCGTGAAAAGAGGCAAGGTTCTCTCTCGTACTCATAGACTCGTATGGATGGGGGGCTGCCCCGACCCTGCAGAGGGTTGTACAAGACAACAAGCTACCAGGTCGGTGTAGTCACCCAGCGTTGCTTTCGCAAACGCTGACTCCAAAGTCGTTATTTAGCGACGTCTTGCTCCGTCGTTCCCTTTGGTGTCCGGCACCTTAAAGAAGCGGACTCTTTCCTGAACCTTGGTACATGTACCTTAGTCCCGGGCTGAACCCTTCAGCCACCTTAGCCTGATGACCCTGGTTTCGACTAGAAACCTTAGTCAATTGACTCCGCTGGCGACTCTCTTGATACATCCTTCTACCCTTGCGGGTGGTCCGGATGTGTCGGTTGAGAAGCTAACCTCATCGACTGACCGTGGAAACTACTGTACGCGTATTAACCCAAAGCACCAGTGAAAGCTAAGCATGTTGCAGTGGATAGCCTGGGGATAATTTGGTGAGTTAAGTGGATAACTCAGTGGATAAGTATTGATTTTGCACCCGCACTTAAAGTTGAACCAAATTAATATGGGCTAACTCGTTGATGTGTAGTGTGTAAGTCAGAATGAATTCAATTCATGCAGCAGAGCTTTTCTGTTCAAAGAAACGTGCGATTAATCGGTGTTGTTGGTGATGGTGGATAAAGACATACTGTGAGGGGCTACTTTTATGTTTAAACGAGGGGGATTTGGCATGACAGGTAAATCAATCCTGGGTACGGTGGTGACGGGTTTTGCATTGTTTATGTTTGGGTTTGTCTATTGGGCTATTAACCCGTTGCCCTATACCGCTTGGAATGAGGTTGATGACGTGGCCGCCGCTCAAGCGACAGCCGCGCAGCTATTTCCATTAGATGGAATCTACCATCTACCCGGTGTGGGCAATGATCCTGAGACCCAGAAATTGTTGGAAACTGGACCTTCGGTATTTGTCACCATCAATCACTCACCCGCTTCGGGTGCTGACCCAACTTCACTGGCGATTGGATTTGTTCACAATGTCCTTAGCGCGGGATTGATTGGCTTGGCGATAGTGGGTGTTGCAGGTTTAGGCCCAAGAATTAACCGTGCCCTGATGATCGGCGTGCTGGCCGTATTTGTCATCAATGGCAGCGAGGTTATTTGGTGGCAGGCACCCATGGGGTGGCTTGCTCATCAGATTATTTACTATTTGATCTACTTTGCATTGGCTGCAGTGGTGTTGAATTATTTCCTTCCCAGAGCCGATGATTAATCTGAAAAATGGCCTATCCGATAAAGTCGCGGCCTCTGTTTGACAGTGGATACAGAGCAGGTAAGATACGCGCCCTCGCATAGCTGCGAGAATTTCGAGTGCGGGTGTTTAGCTCAGTTGGGAGAGCGACGGCCTTACAAGCCGTAGGTCGCAGGTTCGACCCCTGCAACACCCACCAGTCTCCTTTGGGAGAATACGGAGCGGTAGTTCAGCTGGTTAGAATATCGGCCTGTCACGCCGAGGGTCGCGGGTTCGAATCCCGTCCGCTCCGCCATTTCTTTTTCGGTATGTACCGGTCAGATGGTTTACATCCGATACCGGGCACATGCTTTACACTTTTGCTAAGAACGGATTGCTGGTCGGTTCGACACGCGCCTCGTCCTGATCGAAGAATCCTAGATCATAATCCATAAAGGTGACCAGCCTGCCGAGCAGGCTACCATATCATTTGTCACTGACTTCTCTGATCCCCACGTGCTGCCCGGCAAATGATCGGCTCAAGCTAATTTTTCTTCTGCCAATGCAAATCCGACCACAGTTGGTGACTTGTATTGTGCGGTCGTGATAAGGGTATTCCGGTTCTTGCGGTGGCTTATACACTCGACGAGAAGGTGTATACACGTCTCCTGGGTACTTACCACCGAGTGACTGGTGAGGGCGTTCATTGTTGTAAATGTTTATAAACGCATCAAACCTCTCCTGCTGTTGTAAAAAATTAAACGATGCGGGTCGGGTTGCTTCTTTTTTTAAGGTTCGATGCATTCTTTCGTGGCGGCCGTTTTGTTCTGGGTGACCGGGTTTAATGCGCTCAATGTTAATGCCCAATCGTAACCACCAAACGGACAAGCGACTCAAGCCAAAGAAGGCATTGGGTGAAGCGAAGGGGTTTCCGTTGTCCGTGCGAATAGACTCAGGCAGTCCAAAGTCTTTAAAAACGCGCTCAAATACAGAAAATGCAAAAGTTGACTTGGTTGAATCTAGACCCTCACAAGCGAACAAATAACGTGAATTGAAATCGGTAATGGTGAGCGGATAACAATATTGTTTGTTACCTAACATAAACTCACCTTTGTAATCCGCGCACCAAAGACCGTTTGGTTGGTGTGCAGTGGTTAAATGGGTTCCTTGGGCTTTGTAACGACGTTTTCTTCTTCGCTTCACGAGTCCATGACGATCGAGTATTGCGTGTACAGTGCTTTTGGCAGGAGGTTTAAAAGTGGGAAATTCACGAATAAGTTTATCCCGAATTTTTGGAGCACCCCAGCTTGGGTATTTCTTTTTGAGTTGCAGAATCGTGCGTTCGATTTGAAAGGGTAGTCGGTTGGCATGGCGATAAGGTCTGCGGCTTCTGTCTTGTAGACCGTCTATTCCACACTCTTTGTACCGGTTAAAAATCTTGTAGCCGGTGACTCTGGAGATACCAAACTCTCTGCACACCACAGACATTTTCTGGCCATCGAGCAAGCGAGCCACAAATTTAAGACGTTCATCCATAGGTCCACACTCTTTCCAGGGCATTTGGGATCTCCCAAATGCGTTAATGTGTAAACCATGTGCCCGGTACATGCTGTAACCTATGTGTCAGGTACTACAAGACCCATTTCTGTGGGTCCCGATAGGTTTCTTAGAACTTCCCGTTATATCAATGGGTTAGGAGACGTTTCGGCAGCTTGTGGGCATCTCTCAATATAGAAATCAACGGCTTTTGCGTGAACTCAGTGCAAAAGTCTCTGTTCAGTATTTTCGGGACCCTCTTAGGTCCAATTCAGCATCCAATACCAACGAAGTAGCAACTCTGGTAGGACCTCAGTTCTGATTGACTGCGCGCCAGTCCAGTCAAGAATCGAGAACCTTCGTTCAGCGAACCTGGGGTCGGCTTTACCGCTGAAGCGGTCGTTCGAATGTTGCTATATGTTGTGGCTATCCGGCAGCTTT
>QIGT01000059.1 GCA_003230835.1 Gammaproteobacteria bacterium | reverse complement strand
TAGAAAGAAAGGTCTTCGTAGAAAGAAAAGTCTTCGTAAAAAGAAAGGTCTTGTTGTGTCTTGGGGTCATTGTCAGTTTGGGTATGCTGTCGACGGGCTGTACCCGGCCGACAGCCGAATCGGAAACAACCAACCAGCCAAGCAGGACAGAACAGCAAACGCCTGCGCTGGGTGAGGTTCACTTCAACGTCTCCTGCAATGACAAAGCTCAGCAGGAATTTGATCAAGCGGTTGCGCTACTTCACTCGTTTTGGTTTCAAAACGCAATTGCTTCCTTCGAAGCTACGTTGGAAAAAGACGCTTCGTGTGCCATGGCGCATTGGGGTATTGCACTGGGGCGTTGGGGAAATTTTCTGGGTGGACCCAGAGAATTGAACCAGCTCAAGGCGGGCTGGGAAGCCACTCAGAACGCCGCCGAACTTGGCGCCGCAACCGAACGTGAGCGTGATTTCATTGGCGCCGTGGTACTGCTGTACCAGGACTACGAGAATAAGGACAACCAAACGCGAAAGCTCGCCTACGAGAAGGCTATGGAAGCGATCGTCGACAAACATCCCGACGATTCAGAAGCCAAGGCATTCTATGCGATCGCTCTCAATGGTACGGCGGACCTCGCCGACAAGACGTACGCCAATCAGTTGAAAGCAACTGCCTTGCTGGAGCCATTGTTCATACAGCAACCCAATCACCCCGGGCTGGCGCACTACATTATTCATAGCTACGACTTTCCACCGCTTGCAGATCGAGGTCGGGATGCTGCTTACCGTTACGCCGAGATTGCACCCGATGCACCACACGCTCTACATATGCCGTCGCACATCTTCACGCGGATTGGCGCCTGGCAAGATTCCATTGATACCAACATCCGTTCGGCCGCTGCGGCAGAAAAGGCCAACTCACCGGCCGAAATTCTGCATGCCTTCGATTACAAGGTTTATGCTTATCTGCAGTCCGCCCAAGATGAAAAAGCTCACGCCGTGGTGCAGCGCGCCATGGCATTGAAGGATTCGATTGCAGGTGGAGACGGGTATTTGTTTGTCGCTGAATTTGCCTTGGCAGCCATCCCGGCACGCTATGCGCTGGAACGACAAGACTGGGCCGCAGCAGCCGCGCTTGAAGTGCGGGAGAGCCGGTTTCCACAGGTCAAGGCCATTACCTTGTTCGCCCGAACCTTGGGAGCGGCGAGGAACGGAGATATGGACGCAGCCCGTACCGATTTGCAGGCATTAAGCCAGCAGAGTAAGGCGTTGGCTGAAGCGGGGCCTGGCGCCGCGTACTGGGAGTTGCAGGTGCGCATACAGGCGCAAATGGCTGCAGCTTGGATCGACTATACCGCTGGCAACGTCGAGCTGGCACTCGAGAAAATGCAGGCAGCAGCGGAGCTCCAGGACACCACTGAAAAGAGTGCTGTTTCGCCCGGACCTCTGGTCCCGGCTCGGGAGCTGTACGGATCGATGCTGCTCGAAGAGGGTAAAGCGGAATTGGCGCTCACTCAGTTTGCGGCTTCGGCCAAAGACGACCCCAACCGTTTCATTGGAACCTATGAGGCTGCGAAAGCCGCCGAGATGGTGGGCGACCGGCAAAAAGCCACCCAGTCGTATGCTCTACTACTCGAAAACTGTAGGCGGGCCGACGACGCGGGGCGCGAGGCAGTACGGCAAGCGCGGCAGTTTCTTAGTCAGTCGTAGCTGCCATTTGAGCGGCCGCGGTACAACGGTTGAGTAGTGTGCGTTAACGGCACGTCACGCGGTGAATTCTATCCGCTTTACCAATATGGCTTAACCGTTGAGGCTATCAACAACTCAAGGCTGCTTGATTTGTCTCCCATGTAGTGAACTTGGACACGAACTTGGCTTTATGGGCAAGGACCACTAGAATTAACAGGCCCGATCCCAAGGTTCTGTCAGGCTGGCGTTTACTCACTTTTAGCGCACTGCTTGGAATTCGTTGCTGGGATACTAGAATAAAATTTAAAAGAATTGGAACACCACATGAAGACAGATCGTCCTGTCAATCTCAACGTATTTACTATCTCGCTGCCGTTTGTGGGGCTCGTGTCTTTCGCGCACAGAGTGACGGGGATGGTGCTATTTGTCGGCGTGGCCTTTGGGCTCTATGTACTGGACATGGCGCTTGCTTCCTCGGCAGGTTTTGCCGAAGCAGCCGCGCTCACGCAAACCTTCTTCGCGAAATTCATATTCCTTGGCCTGTTGTTCACGCTCATTTTTCATATGGTCGCAGGCATTAAGCATTTATTAATGGACTTTCATATCGGCGATTCGCTTGAGGCTGCGCAAGTCAACGCGGTAGTCGTGGTGGTGGTGAGTGTGGTTTGTACGGCTGCACTGGGAGTTTTGTTATGGTAACTCAGGTTTTGAGCCTCACCCGAAGCGGTCTGGCTGACTTTGTATTACAGCGTGTAACGGCAGTGATATTGGCCGCCTATACGTTTTGTGTATTGGGCTTTTTCCTCATTGTGCCGGTAACCTATGTCGCCCTGACTGAGTACTTCTGGTCAGCCCCTATGCAAATATTCAGTACTTTGACGGCCTTCTCCATCATCGCTCATGCCTGGATTGGGATGTGGACTATTGGCACAGACTACCTGCGAGCCGCCCATGTGGGTGGTCTTGCGGACACTCTGCGCTTCGCATATCAAATGATTTGTTTGTTGATCTTGTTCGTCTACATCGTTTGGTCGATGAGACTCATTTGGCAGTTCTAGGAAAAGTACATGTCCGCGATTAGAAAAATGGAATTCGACGGCGTCATCGTTGGCGGCGGCGGTGCTGGCATGCGTGCAGCTCTGCAATTGGCGCAGTCAGGCTTGAAAACTGCAGTTATTTCCAAAGTCTTTCCGACAAGATCACACACGGTTTCTGCCCAAGGTGGCATTACTTGTGCGATCGCCAGCGATGACCCAGATGATGATTGGCGTTGGCATATGTACGACACGGTCAAGGGTTCAGACTACATTGGCGATCAAGACGCCATCGAATATATGTGTTCTGAGGGACCGCAAGCAGTCTATGAGCTGGAACATATGGGGATGCCTTTTTCTCGCACAGAAAGCGGTCGTATTTATCAACGTCCCTTCGGTGGTCAATCCAAAAACTTTGGTAAAGGTGGGCAGGCTGCACGTACGTGTGCCGCAGCAGACCGCACTGGGCATGCCTTGTTACACACGTTATACCAAGCAAATCTGAAGGCAAACACTACCTTTCTAAACGAATGGTTCGCCGTTGACATGGTGCGTAATCAAGACGGCGTGGTGGTGGGTGTGATCGCCATATGTATGGAAAGCGGCGAAGTGGTTTACGTGAAATCTCGCGCCACGGTTCTGGCGACGGGTGGGGCAGGCCGCATCTATGCCTCTACCACCAACGCCCTGATGAATACGGGCGACGGAGTTGGTATGGCATTGCGAGCTAACATTCCGCTGCAAGACATCGAAATGTGGCAGTTTCATCCCACCGGTATTGCCGGCGCCGGGGTGTTGGTCACAGAAGGTTGTCGGGGCGAGGGCGGTTACCTAATCAATAAAGACGGCGAGCGGTTTATGGAACGTTATGCGCCGACAGCCAAAGACTTAGCCGGCCGAGATGTGGTCGCACGATCTATAGTGTTAGAGATATTAGAGGGTCGTGGCTGTGGTCCTGAGGCAGATCACGTGATGCTGAAATTAGACCACCTTGGCGAAGATGTGCTGAATAGCCGTTTGCCTGGTATTTTAGAATTGTCACGCACCTTTGCTCATGTGGATCCGATCAAAGAGCCTATTCCCGTCGTGCCTACCTGTCATTACATGATGGGTGGTGTGGCGACTCAAGTGAGCGGTCAGGCGTTGACGCAGAATTCTGCCGGTGAAGATCAGCCCATAGACGGGCTATACGCAGCAGGCGAAGTGGCTTGTGTCTCGGTGCACGGTGCTAATCGACTAGGTGGAAATTCGCTCCTCGACTTGATTGTGTTTGGTCGAGCCGCAGGCATTCACATTGAGCAGGCCATACGCCAAGGTGTCAGCTACAGAGATGCCAGCGATTCGGATTTGGAATCTGCCATGAACCGACTCAATCGATGGAATAGTTCTACCGAAGGCGAGCCGGTAGCGGCGCTAAAGAAAGAACTTCAAATTGTGATGCAAAATAGCTTTGGTGTGTTTCGAACAGAAAAAAATATGCAACAAGGTATTGTGGCTATAACTGACTTGCGGGAACGTATCGGCAACGCCTATCTTGCTGACAAGTCTAATGTCTTCAATACCGCGCGCCTAGAAGCCCTTGAGTTGGACAATTTGTTAGAGGTAGCCGAAGCCACCGCCATAGCGGCTGAAGCACGCAAAGAAAGTCGCGGCGCGCACGCGCGTGACGACTACCAAACTCGCGATGATGAAAATTGGCTGTGCCACTCTATGTACTTCCCTGATGAAAAACGTTTGGGCAAGCGCGATGTCAACTTTTCACCAAAAACCGTTGATACTTTTGAACCCCAAGAACGAGTTTATTAGCGCAAGGTCCTAATGCAATGCAAGTAAGTGTTTATCGATACAACCCAGACATAGATGAAGTACCTGTCATGCGAGATATGCAAGTAGAATTGCCTGCAGGCAAAGATCTAATGGTCCTGGATGTGCTTGAGCTACTTAAGACGCAAGACCCAACGATCAGTTATCGCCGTTCTTGTCGTGAGGGTGTTTGTGGATCTGACGGCATCAACATGAATGGAAAAAATGGACTGGCTTGTTTTACTACGGTTTCTCAAGTGGTGAAGCGTAATAAATTAATCCTGCGTCCTCTGCCTGGCTTGCCGGTAATACGCGATCTTGTGGTCGATATGACGCAGTTTTACCAACAGTATGAAAAGATCCAGCCCTATCTCATAAATAATGACCCACCGCCTGCGCAAGAACGTTTGCAGTCGCAACAGGATCGCGAGCAACTAGATGGCTTGTATGAGTGCATTTTGTGTGCGTGCTGTTCTACAGCATGCCCGTCTTTTTGGTGGAATCCTGACAAATTTATTGGTCCTGCCGGTTTGTTACAAGCTTATCGCTTTCTGGCCGACACTCGAGATACAGCCACGGTTGAACGTCTCGCCAATTTAGATGATCCGTTCAGCGTGTTTCGCTGTCGCGGCATCATGAATTGCGTCGCTGTTTGTCCAAAGGGTCTAAATCCAACGCGAGCGATCGGCAAGATTCGAAGCATGCTCGTGCAACAAGGTACCTAACAATACCTGCTGGAGATCAAGGTTTGAGCGATAATTTTTTGCAACGCATGTCGCGTAGCTCTCATTTAGCAGGGCAAAACGCGGCCTATATAGAAGCACTGTACGAGACCTTTTTGGACGACCCTGGCACTGTGTCTGAAGTTTGGCGTAGCTATTTTGAGCAACTACCCATGCTCGAAGGCACCATTGGGGCTGATACCCCGCATTCCTCCGTTGTTCAGCAATTTGAGCGCCTAGGCAGGAATCGACTAAAGGCAAAACCCGAAAAAGTAGCGACGCGCATTTCGACCGAGCACGAATCTAAGCAGATGCGCGTGCAAGATCTTGTCGCAGCTTATCGGCACCGGGGCCACAAGAAGGCAAATATAGATCCGCTAGGTATGATGGAACGACCCATCATGCCTACCCTCGATCTGGCCTACCATCATCTTACCCCGGCAGATTTGGATGAAACGTTTCAAACCGGTTCCTTTCATTACGGCGACGGTACCGCAAAATTACGAGATTTGATTTCAGCCCTGGAAAACACCTACTGTGGACCTATTGGCGCTGAGTATATGCACATTGTCGATACCAGTGAGCAGTTGTGGGTGCAACAACGACTAGAATCTCCTCGTGCGCGGCCTAATTTTTCTGCCGATCAGAAAGTTTCAATACTAGAGCGTCTCACCGCTGCAGAAGGTTTGGAGAAGTATCTGCACCGGCGTTATCCGGGAACTAAACGCTTCGGTTTGGAAGGTGGCGAGAGCCTTATTCCTCTATTACACGAAATGATACAAAGGCTCGGCTCTAGTGGTGTGCTTGAATCTGTTATTGCTATGGCGCATCGCGGTCGTCTCAGTGTGTTGGTGAATGTGTTAGGGAAGAAGCCGTCGGAGTTGTTCGATGAGTTCGATGGTAGGCATACTTTCAGTGAGGGCTCCGGGGATGTTAAGTATCACCAAGGTTTTTCATCAAATGTAATGAGTAGTGGCGGTGAAATGCACCTTGCTCTGGCTTTCAACCCCTCACATCTGGAAATTGTTGGGCCTGTGGCTGAAGGTTCTGTACGCGCGCGCCAAGATCGTCGTCGAGATTATGAGGGTGAATTAGTGGTACCCATCATTCTGCATGGCGATGCGGCATTTGCCGGGCAAGGTGTGGTCATGGAGACATTTCAAATGTCCCAGACCCGAGGTTTTGCAACCGGCGGCAGTATCCACGTGATTATCAATAACCAGATCGGTTTCACAACCCATCGACAAATTGATGCACGCTCGACTGAGTATTGCACCGAAGTAGCGAAGATGGTGCAGGCCCCGATTCTGCATGTTAATGGTGATGATCCTGAGGCAGTGGTATTTGTAACCCAGCTCGCGGCAGATTACCGAATGGAGTTTCGCAAAGACATCGTCATCGACCTAGTTTGCTATCGAAGGCGTGGGCACAACGAGTCGGAAGAGCCGATGAAGACTCAACCTCAAATGTATCAGAAAATTCGTACTCATCCCTCGACGTTGTCCCTTTATGTAGAACAGCTAGTGGGTGAAAAAGTGATTACCAAGCAGCAAGCAGATCTACTGGCGGACGAGAACCGGCAGAAACTAGAAAGTGGCGCCAGTGTTGCGCTGAGTATTGTCCATGAGCCCGATAAAAAGCTGTTCATTGATTGGACACCCTATCTGGGCCACAAGTGGGACGTGCAAGTAGATACCGGGGTTGAGACAGCATATTTCACCGAACTTGCAGGTCGGTTAAACGATTTGCCTGAAGGTTTTGCTGTGCACCGGCAAGTACAAAATATACTAGATGATAGGCATAAAATGGCGGCGGGCGCTATGCCAGCCAATTGGGGTTTTGCTGAGGTTATGGCTTACGCATCCCTGGTGGATGAAGGCATTCCTGTTCGGCTTACAGGTCAGGATGTGGGGGTGGGTACTTTTTCGCATCGGCATGCCGCCCACCATCACCAGAAGGACGGTAGCCGTATCATTCCCCTGAACTTACTTAGAGAGAACGTCACCTTCGATTTGTACGATTCGTTGCTCTCTGAAGAGGCGGTGTTGGCCTTTGAATATGGTTATGCCACCACAGCGCCAGGATCACTGGTGGTATGGGAAGCTCAATTTGGTGATTTTGCCAATGGTGCTCAAGTGGTTATCGATCAGTTCATCAGCTCCGGTGAAACCAAATGGACTCGTCTTTGCGGTTTAACCTTGCTGTTGCCTCACGGCTATGAGGGCGCTGGTCCAGAGCACTCATCTGCTCGATTAGAGCGCTTCTTGCAACTTTGTGCCGAACACAATATGCAAGTATGTGTGCCGTCAACACCGGCCCAGGTATTTCATATGCTGCGTCGCCAAGCGTTAAGACCTACACGTAAACCGCTCATTGCGATGACGCCAAAGAGTTTGTTGCGTCATAAAATGGCGGTCTCAAGTTTAGATGAGTTATGTAAGGGCAGCTTTTCCAACGTTATCGACGAACAAGATGAGATCGATCCAGCAGGTGTTGAGAGAATTGTTATCTGTAGTGGCAAGGTTTACTACGATCTGTTAGAAAGACGGCGTGAAGCGGGTGTGACGAATGTTGCAATTGTGCGTTTGGAACAGATATACCCATTTCCAGAAGACGAATTTGCTGCCATCATCGCTCGCTATGAAAACCTAAAAGAAGTGGTTTGGTGCCAAGAAGAACCGATGAATCAAGGTGCTTGGTATTCGATGCAACACCGTTTGCGGCACTCCATATTAGCACAAGACGAGGCGCTGTATCTATTATACGCAGGCCGAGATGCATTTGCGGCGCCAGCAGTCGGGCATGCGGGAATGCACACCGAACAACAGCAACAATTAGTCGACGACGCGCTATTTGGATAAGCGCGGTGTCTTCATTAACAGAGGGAATCAGATGTGCAAAAAAGCTTGGACTATGAGCTCGGATAACAAGGTTGGGAAATAACTAGATGGACATTAAGGCTCCGACTTTTCCGGAATCTATTACCGACGGCACACTGGCGCAATGGCATAAACAGCCGGGTGAGTTTGCGCAACGAGACGATCTGTTGGCTGACATAGAAACAGATAAAGTGGTGATTGAAATTGTTGCGCCAGATGACGGTGTTCTAACTGAGATCGTCAAAGCAGAAGGTGAAATTGTCGAATCAGATGAGCTGATTGGCAAATTTGAAGCCGGCGCGGACACGGGTGGTGCAAAAACTCAAACTGACGTGCCGACACAAACTGCGGATGTTGATGCAGAAACCTCATCTGATTCTGGCGCAAGCCCGGCAGCGCGAAAACTCGCGGCCGAATCTGATATTAACATCGCGATTGTGTTGGGTACTGGGCGTGATGGTCGAGTTACTAAAGAAGATGTTGCCAAGGTTATTGCCCAGGGGGTTACTCAGACTGTTACCCAGGCAGTTTCAAAACCAATACCAGAAGCCAGTGTTAAGCCTGCCCAAGTGATGTTGGGCATGGACGCCATGGGCGAGAGGGTAGAGCGTCGCGTACCCATGACACGGCTACGCGCTAGCGTTGCTAAACGACTGGTCGAAGCGCAACAAAATGCGGCGATGTTGACCACCTTTAACGAAGCTGATATGGCGCCGGTGATGGCGTTAAGAAAAAAGTACCAAGAAGATTTCCAAGCAACCCACAATGGTACACGACTAGGCTTTATGTCCTTTTTTGTGCGCGCTACCGTCGAAGCCCTCAAGCGCTTTCCCGCTGTGAACGCCTCGATCGATGGCACTGACATCATCTATCATGGTTACTACGATATTGGTGTCGCTGTCTCCACTGATCGTGGTTTAGTAGTGCCCGTGGTACGTGAAGCTGATGCTCTGAGTCTTGCACAAATTGAAGATCAAATTGGTCATTTTGGCGGTAAAGCAAGAGATGGCAAGTTAACCCTAGAAGATATGTCCGGGGGTACTTTTACCATTTCTAACGGTGGAGTGTTTGGCTCTTTGATGTCTACACCTATATTGAATGCACCTCAGACAGGTGTGTTAGGTATGCACACCATCCAACCGCGGCCTGTGGTTGTGGAAGGTGAGATTGTCATCCGACCTATGATGTACTTGGCACTGTCATATGATCATCGTCTCATTGATGGGCGCGAAGCAGTACGGTTTCTGGTTGCTATAAAGGGCATGATCGAAGATCCAGCCCGGATATTGTTGGAATTGTAATAATGAGTGATAAATACGACGTAGTAGTCATAGGCGCAGGTCCAGCAGGTTATGCCGCAGCAATACGCTGTGCACAACTGGGCTTAAACACCGCCTGCATTGATAAATCTGTGGGTAAGGATGGCAAGGCGACCCTGGGTGGCACTTGCTTGAATTGGGGCTGCATACCCTCCAAGGCACTGCTAGATGCTTCGTATAAATACATAGATGCAAAACAGCACTTTGCTGATGTTGGCGTCAATGTTGGTGAAGTGAGTATCGACGTCGCTAAAATGATTGCACGCAAGGACGAAGTGGTTGACGGGCTGACCAAGGGCATTGCTGGCCTATTCAAAGGCAATGGCGTGACCACTTTGCACGGTACAGGAAAGTTGTTGGCCAATAGACAAGTGGCGTTTATCTCTGCGCAAGGTGATGAATCTGTGCTCGCAGCCCAGCACGTGATCATTGCAGCAGGCTCGGTGCCGGTGGAAATTCCGCCTGCGCCTCTTGCCGACGACCTCATCGTTGACTCTACCGGCGCACTCGATTTCGACTCGGTACCGCAACGTTTAGGCGTGATCGGTGCTGGAGTTATCGGCTTAGAGTTAGGCAGTGTCTGGAACCGCCTGGGTTCCGAAGTGGTGGTATTGGAAGCGTTGGAAGAGTTCTTGCCGATGGCGGATGAGCGCATTGCCAGAGATGCCAAAAAGATACTACAAGGCCAAGGCTTAGAGATTAGATTGGGCACACGTGTCACTGGTGCCGCAGTTGAAAAAGGCGCCGTGATAGTAACGTATGAAGACAAGGATGGAGAGCAGCAACTGGTCGTGGACCGGCTTATTGTAGCGGTTGGTCGACGGCCCTACACCGAAGCTCTGCTGGCGCCAGACAGTGGCGTTAATCTTGATGAACGCGGTTTTCTATATGTGAATGATCTTTGTGCAACCGACGTACCGAACGTTTATGCTGTCGGTGACGTGGTACGGGGACCCATGCTGGCCCACAAGGGCACTGCAGAAGGGGTCATGGTTGCCGAGCGTATCGCAGGGTTTAAGCCCATGGTTAACTATGACACGGTGCCTAACGTTATCTACACACACCCGGAAATTGCTTGGGTCGGTAAAACCGAACAACAATTAAAGGCCGACGGTGATGAATACACAGTGGGTAGTTTCCCGTTTGCAGCAAGTGGCCGAGCGATGGCCGCAAACGATACCCAGGG
>QIGT01000531.1 GCA_003230835.1 Gammaproteobacteria bacterium | reverse complement strand
CGATTTCACTGGCGATGAACTTCAAATCCGCCAAGTCTTTGCCCAGCAGTTTTGCCGTGGCGGTACGAAAATCGAAGTGTCCTTGCGTACAACACCAAACAGAGCCACGCCCGGTCTCATCAATATTAGCCGTACAAGCATGCGGCTCTATATACCCTTGATGAGCCATCGGTACGGTGTATTCTCGCTCGACAATAATGTCCGCTCGCTCAAAACCTTGTTCGACGTTACCGCGCTCTAGCTTACCAATGTTGGCAATGTTGCTTGGTTTTTCAGGTTTCTCGGGCAATTTGGTGTAGTTATTGTCGTTCACCATGGGTGAGTTTTCGTCCATGGCCTCCACTACATCGAGTATTGGGACTAATACTTCATACTCTACCTTGATCGCCTCCAACGCAGCGGTAGCTAGTGTGAGTGAGGTCGCCGCGACGGCTGCCACAGCGTGCCCGTGATACAAAGCCTTATCCCGGGCCATAATATTCCTGGATAGGTCACTGTCCACAAAGGGCTCAAAATCAGCGCCACAAATAGCTGCATAGACGCCGTCCATTTCCAGGGCAGCGCTCAAATCGATGCTTTTGATGATCGCGTGGGCATGTGGACTACGTAGTACCTGGCCATGAATCATGTTGGGCAGGACCATATCTGCGCCAAACTGGGCACGACCTGTCACCTTATCTACGCCATCGGGGCGTATCGGCCGGGTACCAATTTGTTTGTATTCTACTGCTTGTTTGGACTCTACTGCTTGCGCCATGCCAACTCTCCTAAACAACGAGGTGTGTATTTAATCTTCAAAGCTATCACAGGAGAAATTTGCGGTCTGCGTAAAATTGATATTTTTATGCCCACAGCAGGCTGCTTTAGACAATGCGTTCGTGGTCAAAAAAACTCATATTGCATACTCCTCTACTTAGCTCTCTACTTAACCCTCGAGAGGTAAGTTAAATTGTTGTCGAATTTCAGCACTGTGCTCGCCCAATTTAGGTGCCCGACGATAAAAACCAGCTTGAGTTTCGGTGAACTTGATCGGCGTGCCGACAATGGACACTCGCGGATTGTCACCGGGCAAATCAAATTCGGTAATCATTTTTCGCGCCGCGACATGAGGATCGGCAAATATGTCTGCGGCGCGATTAACCGGGCCACAAGGCACCTTTCCTCCCAAGGCTTCGACAACTTGTGCCTTGGTCTGTGTAGACGTCCATTGACTCACCGTATCTAAGGTGAATTTCTGCTCACGCGCACGCACGTAGGTATTCTTGGTACGTGCATCGCCGATCAGATCTTCTCGCCCCATGGCCACACAAAGGGCTGCCCAATGTTCTGCGCCCGGAGCGGCAATAGCAACACCGCCGTCACTGGTCGGGAACACTCCAAACGGACATAAAGTGGGATGGTGGACATCTCGCGCGCCTAACTCACGTTGGTTGTAACCGTAGTTAGAAATGATCGTTTCCGCATAAGCCAACATGGCGTCGTACATTGCTACATCCATGAACTGGCCCTTGCCAGTTCTATGGGCATGATGAACGGCAGATACCAACCCCAGTGCCATCAATGTTCCAGGGTAGATGTCACCGATGCTGATGCCGCTAGGATATCCAACCCCATCATCTGGACCTGTCACCGCCACCTGCCCCCCCATGGCTTGCGCCACGATATCAAAGGCTGGCCAATCAGCATAGGGACTTTCACCAGTACGCGGATCGCCAAACCCACGTATGGCTGCATAGACTATTTTTGGATTTCGTTTGGCAATTTCTTCATACCCCAAACCAAGTCTATCCATCACGCCGACACGCATATTTTCCACAACCGCGTCTGCTTGTTCGCACAACAACATCAGCGCCTCTTTATCTGCTGCTTTTTTCAGATCAAGGACAATGCTACGTTTGTTTCGATTCACACTGGCAAAGGATCCACCATAATCTACCCCCGCAGACTCTTCAGCAGCGACATTGGCATAGTCAGGTGGAAGCGGCGGCAAGCTTCGATAGGTATCGCCGCGTGGTGGCTCGACCTTAATCACATCAGCGCCCAAATCTGCTAAAAGACTGGTACCGAATGGTCCAGCCAAAGCCATGCTGCAATCGATGATGGTGATGTCTTGAAGTGGTCCGGTACCTGGATGCATAGTTCCCCCTATTTATCCTGGCAACCATACTAACGCTAAAAAGCTACCCTGTAGAATTCTTACGGCTGGCCAAATAGTTTGCAACCAGTATTCCTCCACACCCAATTAATCCAACAATACGCGCTAGAAAATCAGGAAAGAGTAGTAACCCAGCCACCAACACGCAGCAAAACACCATCGTAGTGGTGACATGTGCAAACATATACCGTTCGACGAGCATGGCCACAACAACAATCAACGCCAGGGTCACCAAACCAGCAAACAGCACATCTGTCCAAGAGTTTTCTACACTCAGCAGCAAAGGCGTATAGGCCATCATCAACGGAATGATGAACAATCCGTTAGCCAACTTAAAAGCTTCGACTGCGCTGCGCATGGGTGGCGCACCGGCTATACCAGCCCCGGCAAAGGCTGCTAGGGCGATCGGCGGCGTTACGTTGGAAGTTTGGGCCAACCAGAAAATAATCATGTGCGCGGTAATCAGGGCCAAGCCTAGCTCTTGTAAGGCCGGACCGGTCATGACCGACAAGACAATATAGGCTGCCGTCGCTGGCAATCCCATGCCCAAAACCAACGCTGCAATTGAGACTAAAATCAAAGCCAACCACAACTGACCATTACTAAAGGCAACCACAGACTCAGTAAACTGTAACCCAACCCCAGTCTGGCCAATGGTGCCAACTACTATACCCGCTACAGCACAGGCGACAGATATTGGAACGGCCATGACCGCACCCTTATACAACGCATCTGCGATGGCAGCTAAGCCAATACGAGTGTGTTTTCTCAGCAGACTTGCCAATACAACTGCACCGCAGCCACTGACCCCGACCAATACTGGAGAGTAACTTTGCAATAATAGAGCTGTAATTAGGATTAAGGGCAACAGGAAATGCATACCTTGTTTCATCACCTGCCACACTGCCGTGGTGTTTTGCATGCCCTTAAAGCCAGCCTTTACTGCTAACAAGTGAACGTACAAGAGCACCGAGATAAAGTACAAAATCGCAGGCACCAAAGACATCCAAACAATGTCTCCGTACGGTGTTTTGGTAAACTCCGCCATCACGAACGCCCCGGCTCCCATTATCGGCGGCATGATTTGCCCACCGGTAGAGGCTGCAGCTTCAATACCTGCGGCTTGAGGCGGGGAAAAACCCAGCTTTTTCATCATCGGAATAGTCAGCGAGCCGGTAGTGACGGTGTTGGCTATGGCACTACCAGAGATAGAGCCCATTGCTGCCGAGGCAAGTACACTCGCCTTGGCAGGTCCGCCTCGGTAGCGGCCGGCCGCAGCAAAGGATAAATCGATAAGAAATTTACCTGCACCGGTGACTTGAAGGAAAGCACCGAACAGCACAAAACTGAATACTGCTCCAGCGGCGATGCCAATCGGAGCACCAAACAAACCAGCACTGGTAAATATCTGAAAGCGCACAATGCGCTCAAAGCTAAAGCCTCGGGTAGCAAATACATCAGGTAAAAAATTTCCGAATGCGCCATATAACAAGAACACCAGGCCGATGATCATCATCACCGGACCCACCGCTCGACGCGCCATTTCTAAAGTTGCACCAAGCAAAATCAATCCTGCAGCATAGTCCAGCATGGCAAGACCATGCAGCAAATGATCTAGACCCTGGTAGTCAAAACGTAGAACTCGATAGGAGGCCACCAGGACGGCTAGGATCATGACCCAATCAAGCCAGCGCCAGCGCCCACTCCCATGCCCACGAAAGGGATAAACCAGAAAGCCAAGAGATAAAATCCAAGCAAGGTGACTGGGTCTAAAATAAGTCGCTGGCAGCAAACCGATCACTTGTTCAAAAGGCAAAACGCCAACAGGAAAGAAGCCTACTAGGGGTTGCCATAGCTGAAACAGAGATAACATAACGCCCAACACCACAACCAAACTTGCATTGGAATACAGCCATAAAAGCTTCTTCATCGGGGTTGCTCTTGCGCAAACTCACAATCCGCATTCCTAGCACGCAAATATTTCAGCGTACCAGGATGAAGGGGTACGGAACTGATCAGGTGAATATTTTCTACCGTCATGGCGCGCGCGACTTGAGAAACTTTCAGCAACGCCTGCCGATGTTTGTATATCGTGCAGGTCAGTTGATAGGCGAGAGAATCAGGCATGTTCTCATGCACCACCACAGCACTCCAAATTCCCAGCGCCTGTACATCGTGGCCGATCTTGTCATATGTGTTGGGTGGAATGGTATACTTTGCGTAAGCAGGATACTGAGCATTCAAAGCCAATAAATCGGCATCACTCAGCGCTACCAAATGAAGGTCCCGAGTCACTGCCAGCTCTGTAACTGCGGCCAAACCGAGCCCGCCCACAACAAATCCGGCATCTATGGTCCCGTCTTTCAGAGCAGTTGTGGTTTCACCAAAACTCAAATATATCGGCGCTATGTCTTGCAGTGAAACCCCAAGAGCTACTAGTACATTTTCGGCAGCAACAGCAGTACCAGACCCGGCAGCCCCTAAAGAAATTCGTTTGCCCAACATATCTGTCACTGAGCGAATACCGCTCTGTTCAAGTGTCAATATATGGACAATATTTGGATAGGCAGTAAACAAAACTCTCAACGGCAGCGGTTGTGGAAAGCGTCCCCTGCCTAAGTACGCATCTGTTATCACATCGGCCATGGCTATGCCTAGCTCACTCTCTCCGCGCGCAACCTGAATAACATTAGTGACAGAGCCGCCTGTAACTTCTGCTTTTACATTTACCCCCTTAAGGTGCTTTGACCAAATGGATGCCATGCCACCGCCATAGGGGTAGTACAAACCAGCGGGGCCACCCGTAGCGATGGCGAAAGTCGAGGGTGGTGCGGATGCATTTTCATCCATGCAGCCTGCGCAATAAAACAAGCTGACCAACAATACTGTTGAAAGTGCCTTGCGTTGCATCGGTTACTGCGGTTTACGTAGATGTCCGTACATGAGTTCCTCTACAAATTCGACGCATTTAAACTGCTGAATTTGTGCATCAACCCCTACCCGCTTGTATATAGTCATACTCATTTGCCAAGGTGCGGTATATGTCTGGTCATCCTCTATTTCAACATCATACCGTAATGTATGTTCACTTGTTAACGTATAACGCTCTGTCACCTTCATAAACGCACTGTGGTGATTGCCCGCACGATCGAACCAGGTTCGATCATTCTGTCCTGTAACCTCGATAACAAGCGTTTCTCCTTCCCAATACCCATACGATTGCCCCATCCACGAATCAATTGGGGCTTCACCGGGATCTTGTAAGTAGATATTTCGAGCAGCGCCAGCAAATTCATAAGAGAAAAACAGTGCCGATTCGCTTTGCACAATCTGAAATGGAAAAGGCATATAAGTAGCCCTTGGAATACCGGGCAGATAGCACTTAATCTCCGGATCTTTAGCTAGCCAGTCTTTGGCATTTTCCTGTTGTATTTTTTTGGCTTGGTCTTTGTAAGGCAGTGGACCGCTAACCACCACACCTAAGGTGGCAGGAACTGAGCCTACCGCACCAAGTGCAACAACCCGCTTATCAGGTATCGGTCCTAAGTCACCTTCAACCATGGCCAGCGCGGCTACTGCAGCATGTGACTCCACATTATAGTTTGCCCGATTCATGACTTGCCACACGCCATTAAAATCAGGGTGACCGCCAGGACCTCGGGGTGCAACATAAGCGTCGTCAGCGAATGCGCCGCTGGCTAAAAAACACAAACAAACCCATAAACCAGGGAACCTAGAACGCATTGTAGCCCCCATCGATCAAAAACGACTCGGCAGTAGTACTACCACTGCCCCCGGTTACTAATATCACTCGGCCACTTAGATCAAACGCTTTTATTGTCACCTTGGAAAAATCCTGTGCAAGTATACCTCGCACCTTAGCGCATCTTATATTGCGTCTCCATAAGCAATGTGGGCATCGACTAGTTTGGGGTACCTTTGATTCGTATCTCGACTCGATTGTTCATTCTAGCTACTGCATTCCACACGCCGGCGGTACCATTGGCATCGGGATATTCTACACTCGACACTGATTCGGAAGCGTTCAATGCAACCAGGTTGAGGTGAATATCTTGCTGCTCATTAGCTCGATAGAATCGAGCAAAGGGAACCGACAGTCGCTCACTGGTATGAGGAGAATTCTCCAATATGTGGCCGATGTAGTCACACCGTGCAACAGCCAGGTTTTCAGGTGCGATTTCATAGTCACCTACATCGTTTACCGTTAAGCAAAACCGCCCTAAGTGGCTGAGCATTTCTACCTCGCCCACATAACCTAATGCTTCAAGGTGAGAGACCAAGGTAGATACTTTTTCCATCAATCCCGCGCTAAACGCTGCCTCATGCATGTCCACATAATTATCGGAATTAACGGCCCACGCAAGTGCTTGTGCTGCTTGGTTGCGCACATTTTCTAGACTTGATCGGGTCGCAACCAAATTACCCTGCAACCCACCGAGCTCATTATTTAACACTTCGGCGTGATCGGATTGGTTTGCCGCAAAGGCGTGCATCACCGTATCGCGTTGACCTTTAAACTGCAAAGCAAGGAACCCAAAAACCAAGGCAGCGACAAAGACAACGCCTACCCCGACTTTGTAAATCGAAGACATTCCCGTAGACACAGGGCCATTAGATTCCTCGGTGCGATCACGATCACGAGAAATTTCTTTCGCAACTTCTTTGGCAAAGGTTCGGTGGCTACGCAAGATATCGGAACGCAGAGTTAAATGCTGATCTTCCAATATACGTGTCACTAAGGCCTGCACAGAAATGCCCATGGCTTGGTTTTCTAGCTCACGGTCAATCTCTTCGACGACGTCTTTTAGGTTGTCCTGGCCTATCTCACGCTCGCGTTCGCTATCACTTTCGCTGCCCCGACGCTCCTGTACCAAGCCCAATTTAATCAGCATTTCGAATAATTGATGAGGCTGGACATTCTTCGGCAAAACCCCCACAGCGCCCAAAGCACGAGCTTGACCCACATACACCTCTCCCTCTCGAGTGGTGTACATCATCACCGGTATAGTCGCCGTTGCTGGATTGGCTTTAATGGCGGTAACCGCTTCTAAGCCATCCATTCCCGGCATCGTGTGATCCATAAAGATCACATCAATTTTGTTTCGTGTGAGGAATTCAATAGCCTCTTCGCCAGACTGAGCTGTGGAAACTTCCAAAGCGTGCTCTTCGAGAAGCTTTTTTAACGCGACCCGAGCGGATCGTGAATCGTCAACAACAAGTGCGCGAGATATCGCCATAGTCATATTCAAGGCGTAATTGTTACGATGTTAGCAGTTGGAGGTTCAACGAGTTGTTAAGTACTTCCTTATCTTCAAACAATTTGTCACTCACACCGAGGTTAATTGCCAAGTAAGCTGGTTATTTTCGAAGTTGGCCTCTAATTCTGGCAAATCACGACGAGAGCGCATTGTGCCCGTCCACAAGGCAATCCAGCACCTCAAAACAATTTGACGCTCTTTACCCTCCAAACCCCGCAAGATTCTCAAGTCCCCGCCTTTGTGACCCGTTTGATATAAATAGCCTTGCTGCAATGCAGACCTTTCTACCGATTCCTCTCGCACTACCAAGTCACCCATACCCATAAACATTCGTGACAAGTAATCTAGTGCGCCTGCATGGCTCAACGCCGGGTTGGATGGATTCTCGCCTTCAGTCATACCAAGCAATGCCAAAGTTTCGCTGTGGTATTGAAGACCAATAAGACGCGCAGACAACATGCCAAGTTGCTGAGCCCTGTCAGCACCAACCACGTAGATCAGTTCTGTTAAGCCATTGCGGATATATTCCAAGGCATAGTTGCGCTTGGCTTTAGCCAGCCGTAATTCGTTCCACTCACTCGTTGGCGGTTGAGGTTGCGCATCTGGATCAAAACGGGGCGGTCGTTCACCCTGGACAAACACCAAACGTTGCTCTTCACTTAACTCATGTTCATATTCTTTAAAATATCCACACAGACCAAACTCACCCGTCATGTCTTGAGAGACACAAACAAAACCCAAGCGCGCATTGCCTAAACTGACCCCATTGTGCGCATACCAACCCTTGAGAAACCCAAGGCTGACTTCTTCGGTGACCCCACAAATTGTGGGTCCATCAAACATCCATCGTGGATAACGAAACCGCACCCAAGCCTTTGTATCGTTTTCATACATATATTCTACCGGTACACCACCCACGCCATTGGATAAAACATGGTATTGCGCACAGGCCACCGCGTGGGGAAGCTCGGTAAGCCCGAGTTTCGCAAAACTGGAGAGAAACTTATCCTCGTGCTGGCGCCTGAAGAGTTTAAACATCCAATCGCCCATTACCTGTGCACCGCATCGTGTAGACACCATGAGTTGCAGGCCTAAGAAATAAGCATGATGAATTTTGGCCAGCGCATGCAAGGCAGTTAAATCAGTACTCGAAGAATCCACGTGCATGATCTAACCCGACGCTTTGTTGTGAGGGTTTAACTTGTACCACTACCGGGTTCTGCTTGCGACCTATGCGGGGCGACCTGCCAAGCGCGTTCATGAAAATAGTAGATAAAGAACTTGATGAAGAACTCGATGCCAGCAATAAGTACTGCCGTCTCTAATTGCCCAGTAACGAAATAGGCTATGATAGCCGTGGTTACTGTGGCCACGAGTCGCCATGAAAGGGCCTTCGCTAAACTGCGAAAGTGAGAATCTTTAGTTTGCTTATCCAATATATTTAACCACTTTGTCGACGCACTGTTGTACAGACAATTGTGCAGTGGGCAAACTTAACTCTGCCGTTTCTGGCGCCTCATAGGGTGAATCAATGCCGGTAAAATGCGGCAATTCACCTCGACGAGCTTTCTTGTATAGACCCTTAGGATCTCTAGCCTCCGCCTCTTCCAAGGGTACATCGAGGAAGACCTCTACAAACTCATCTTCATCGAACAAGGCACGAGCCATATCTCGTTCTGAACGGAAAGGGGAAATAAAGGCAGTGATAACCACTAACCCAGCTTCCACCATGAGCTTCGCCACTTCAGCAATTCGGCGAATATTCTCCACCCGGTCCGCATCAGTGAAGCCAAGATCTTGATTCAGTCCATGTCGAATATTGTCACCATCGAGAATGTAGGTATGCATGCCTTGGGCATGCAAAGCTTGCTCGACGCCGTTGGCAATCGTGGACTTACCAGAACCACTTAAACCCGTAAGCCATATGACCTTACCCTGATGACCATTGAGCTTAGCTCGAGAGACCTTATCAACCACGTGATCATGACGATGAATATTCTGTGCGCGCCGAAGGGCGTAGTTGATCATCCCCGCGCCTACAGTGGAATGGGTGTAGCGATCAATAAGAACGAAGGAACCTAAACCTTGACAATCTTGATAGGTTTCAAAGGGCGCGCCCTTGTCGAACGAGAGTGTAACTCGGCCGATATCATTCAGATCCAACGACCGAGCTGACAATTGGTCTAAGGTGTTAATATTGTATTTGAATTTGATTTCAGAAAGGGTCGCATTGACCCGGGTTGTTCCCAGCATCAGCCAATAGCTTCTGCCAATATAGCCTTGCTCTTGATCCATCCATACTAGGGAGGCATCAAACTGATCAGATACCTCGCAAGGAGAATCAGCCGACACCAAGACATCGCCGCGAGATACATCGACTTCACGATCTAATATCAGAGTTACGGCCTGATGCGTTCGCGCCTTTGTCAGATGATCCTTATATAAAACAATATCTTTTACACTAGCCAGTTCACCGCCGGGTAATATACGAACATCGTCACCCTTACTTATTGATCCGGCAATGACAGTGCCTGCAAATCCGCGAAAATCAGAGTTGGGACGATTTACCCATTGCACTGGGAAGCGAAAGGGCTGTTCAGATTCGTTTTTATGGATATCTACAGTTTCTAAAAAACCCAACAAGGTAGGGCCACTGTACCAATGGGTGTGTCTCGAACGCTCGATGATGTTATCACCTTTCAAGGCGGACAACGGAATGGCCGTGATGTGATCAAACTTGAGCTGTTTTGCAAAGACGTGATAATCGCTAACAATTTGGTCATACACTTCTTCGCTGTAGTCAACCAAATCCATTTTATTGACGGCCAATACAACGTGTTTGATACCAAGCAAAGAGCATATAAATGAATGTCGACGCGTTTGCGTGAGCAAACCATTAACCGCATCGACCAATATAACTGCAACGTCTGCGGTGGAGGCACCGGTGACCATATTGCGCGTATACTGTTCATGTCCCGGCGTATCAGCAACAATAAACTTGCGATGATCTGTATTAAAGAATCGATAGGCGACATCGATGGTAATACCTTGCTCTCTTTCTGCAGCCAACCCATCTACCAACAAGGCGAAATCTATATCTGCCCCTTGGGTTCCTACGCGTTTAGAGTCTTGTTCTAAGGTGATTATCTGGTCTTCAAATACCATTTGTGCTTCATACAACATGCGCCCGATCAG
>QIGT01000167.1 GCA_003230835.1 Gammaproteobacteria bacterium | reverse complement strand
CCCCCCTCGAACTCCCTGATCAATAAAAGAAATGTACAGTCTATCCGACTGAGGAATATGTCTGGGAGGCTGATATAGTGATGCGGAGTAATATCACAAGGGAGAACATCGATGATCGATTTCGAAGTACCAGAAGAAACTAAGGCCATTCGAGCCAAGGTGCGCGCATTTGTACAAGACGTGTGTCATCCAGCAGAAGAAAATTGTAATGCTGAAAACTTTGACACTGTACTCGCAGAATTAAGAGTGAAGGCACGAGCACAGGGGTTGTGGTGTCCGTTTATACCTACCGAACATGGTGGCATGGGTTTAAAGCCACTGGCCAATGCCTTAGTACAGATGGAACTTGGTGAAAGCCACCTGGGCGCCCTGGCGCTGAATACTCAAGGACCCGATGACGCCACTATGTTGACTCTGTTGGAGCACGGCACCGATTTTCAAAAAGAAAAATTCCTCATCCCTTTGTTAGAGGGCGAAAAACGTATCTGTTACTCCATGACCGAAAAAGCGGCAGGGGCGGATGCAACCGGTATGCAGACGAAGGCTGAACTTGACGGAGACAATTGGGTACTTAACGGTGAGAAATGGTTCAGTTCGTCTGCCAGTGTTGCGGACATTGCGGTAGTGATGGCGAAGACAGATCCCGACGCGCCACGTCATGAGCAGTACAGTACCTTCATTGTTGAATTACCCAACCCGGGTTATCAAATTGTGCGCGACATCGACACCATGCAACCTCACACCGAGTTGGGTTTGAAGATGGGTGGTTCACATTCAGAGATTAAGATCGACAATTTGGTTATTCCCCGAGAGAACCTGCTTGGCGGTCGTGGCCAGGGTTTTAACATGGGCCAACATCGTCTCGCCTATGGTCGGCTGCGTCACGGAATGCACAACGTAGCCATCGCCCAGCGAGCATTAGACCTTGCCGCAGGTCATGTTGTGCAGCGAAGTACCTTCGGTAAACGTCTAGCAGACCGTCAGGGTGTTCGTTGGATGCTTGCTGATTGCGCTGCGGAGATTTATAAGGCGCGTTTGATGCTCTTGCATATCGCCTATAAAGCCGAGCGTGGGGATGATCTTCGCCAAGAAAATGGTATTGCAAAGGTATTTCTCGCCCATATGGTTCATCAAGTGGTAGATACTGCCTTGCAATTGCACGGCGCCCTAGGTTATAGCCACGACACTCCTCTGGCGCGATGGTATATCGGCATACGCAGCCAAAGATTGGTCGATGGCCCGGACGAGGTGCATCGTTGGCGTACCGGGGCTAACGTAATAAAAGCCTATGAAAAATATGGCACCACTGCATCGGCATGTGGGGGTGAGTTGCTGTAGAACTCATAAGAGCTAACAGCTTAGGGCACACAGTAGAGTTCGATATCAGCTAGTATGTTGTCGATATGATTCTGCGCAGTGCGTGATTGCTCCTTTTGTGCGGTGTCTAAGGCAACACGGGCCACCGCACAATACTCTGAGTCTACCCAGTTGTTGTAAGCATCGACCCAGTCTTGCGGACCTGAGTCTGAGCCACAGTATCTGCTTTGGTCTCGTTGTGTTTGTTGCAGCAGCACTGGGCGATCTTCGTCTGAGACATAGGAACGCGAATCTCGGTAGGTATCATTTGTCCAGTGGGCTCTAAGGACGCCTGATCTTGTCCAGTAGATAGGCATCTGTTGCTCAAGAATCCCCAAGCGAACGTGCGCGGTTGTGCAATCCTGTGAGTTCCACGTTGAGGCCTTGATAGCACTAGGTTCGGGTTGTTTTTCATCGGCCAACGATAGGTATGTTCGACGAGGCAACTCTCCTTCGTCCGGTTGCGCTGCTGGGGTTTTGATATCGGGTGTAATACGCTCGGCTTTTACGGTTTTACTCGGCTCCACGTCGCTGAAATGAACGTTGCCTTGCGCGTCGACCCAACGATAGATCTGTGCGTGTAGAATGGTTGGTGTCAAGCTCAGCAGTAATACCGACACAAGACTGAATCTTAAGCACTTTCTCAGCATGGCTATTTTGACCGTTAGCGCTGTTTATGATCAGGCTTGAGCTCTTCTGCCATGTTTTCTCGCATGACAAATTTTTGGATTTTCCCAGTGACAGTCATTGGGAATTCATCGACCAATTTGATGTACTTAGGCACTTTGTAGTGGGCGATTTGCTCTCGGCAGAAACTGATGATCTGTTCTTCACTCAAGTTGCAACCTTCTTTCACCTGAATCCACGCCGCAACTTGCTCACCGAATTTGTCATCGGGAATACCAAAAACCGCTGCGTCTTGGATATCAGGATGGGTAAACAGGAACTCTTCAATTTCGCGCGGGTAAATATTTTCACCACCGCGAATAATCATGTCCTTAATACGACCGACCACCTGCACGTAACCGTCCTCATCCATCTGACCTATATCGCCTGAATGTAGCCATCCTGCAGAATCGATGGTGTCGCGGGTACGCTCGTCATCATCCCAGTATCCATGCATCACGCAGTAACCTCGGGTGCATATTTCGCCCGGCGTGTTGATCGCTTGGAGCTGGCCATTTTCATCCGAGATACGTACTTCAAGGTGTGGTCCAGGACGACCAACAGATTCGGTTTGTTTTTCTAGCGGGTCATCGGCAACCGTCATGTGATTAATTGGGCTGCATTCGGTTTGTCCATAACCAATGAGTATTTCGTCCATGTGCATGTCGCCGCGAACTTGTTTCATGACTTCTACCGGACAGGGTGCGCCAGCCATAATGCCCGTGCGCAGCGATGAAAGATCAAAGTCGGCAAAGTTGGCGAGCTGTAGTTCAGCAATAAACATCGTCGGCACCCCATGCAGGGCTGTGCAGTGTTCGCTTTCGACCGCGGCTAGGGTTGCTTCTGGCTCGAAGGATTCTCCCGGGAACACGGCTGTTGCTCCAGCGGTAACGCATACCAATGTACCCAATACCATGCCAAAGCAGTGATATAGGGGTACTGGAATGCATAGCCGATCGGCTTCTGTGAAAGCCATGCCAACCGCGGTCATTTGAGCATTATTGAGTATGTTGTGATGGGTTAGAGTCGCACCCTTTGGGTTACCCGTGGTGCCGCTGGTAAATTGTATGTTGATTGGATCATCTGGGTGAAGCGCGGTGCCTCTATCCGCTAGCGCTTGTGGCGTAACACGGTCGCCCATTTGGCAGACTTGCTCAAAATTAAACATGCCTGGCGTTGAGTCAGTGCCGGTACGAATAACGGTGGTTAGATTGGGTAATTTCTCTGCTCGGAGCTGTCCTGGGGCGCAGTGTTCAAGTTCTGGTGCCACATCTTGAAGCATTGCAATATAGTTACTGGTCTTGAATGATTCCCCAGTAATTAGCGCTTTGCATTTCACCTTGTTGAGTGCGTATTCAAGTTCGTAAACGCGGTAAGCTGGGTTAACGCACACTAATATCGCGCCGATCTTAGCCGTGGCAAATTGGGTTGCACACCATTCGGCGCAGTTTGTTGCCCATACCCCCACTCGGTCGCCAGACTCCACGCCGAGTTCCATCAATCCACCAGCCAGTCGATCGACTTGAGTTTGGTACTCTGCATAGGTCCAATGAATGTCTTGATGTTTTACGACCAAAGCATCTTCGTCTGGGAAAGTGTTGGCAATATGGTCGAAGTAATTGCCAATGGTTGTATACAGCAACTGCGCATCGCTGGGTCCGCAATAGTATGAGTGAGTTAACGCCATTGATTTATTCCCAAAGATGGAAGTCGTAACCTACGTGCCTTGATCATCCCTATCCCGAGCACCGGAATCAATAAGCAAATTAGCCTAAATTTTTCGAGGGGCGTAGCCGTATACATCGGCGTGTAGTTGCTTGTTTTTAATGCCAAGGGACGCTAACAAATCGGTTATAGCGTATACGAATATTGGGCTGCCAGCGAGTATGATGTATGCGTCTAAGTGTTTGCTGGTATTCTCCCTGAGCCACTGCAGCCCCTTGTTTTGTGGCGTACGGCATTTGTCTACCTTAGTCACCACTGTGGTATTGGCATAGCTTGTTAATGTATCTACGCAGTAGATATCATCAGCGCAATCAGCACACCATAGTAGCGTGTTGGACCCGGTTGCAGCCTCTTGCTGGCGAAATGCGAAGCAGGAAAACGCTTGAGCTGCTGCTGTTCCTGCTGCGATCACGAGCAATGGTTCGCTCAGGGGACCTGCACGGACCACTCCACTCGCCGCCGTTATACGAAGCGGTTTGCCCATCTCTAATAATTCATCCATGGCGTGCGCTTCTGGGCTATTTGGTGTTGAGCGGTAATGTAGGTGAATGGTGGGGAGTTGGTGGGGTGAGGATGCAAGGGAAAGAGGAATGTGCAGCCCGTTTGGATGTATGACCGAAAGGTACTGTCCTGGCAAAAAATTATAGCCCGAGGATACCTCGAGGTGCAGAATCTTCGTCTGTGTCCCACCAATATTGCAGATGCGGGCTTCGCAAGAAAACTCTTCCACGTGGATTGCAGGCGTTCGGGCTGTGGCTAGCAGTAGGCTGTTAGCGCCGCATAGAGCTAAAGAACTCTGCGTTGGTTTTACTTTCTTTCAGCTTGTCGAGAATGAATTCAATGGCGGCCACGTCATCCATCTCGTGCAGCAACTTACGTAATATCCACACCCTTTGTAGTTCCTCTTCGCTCATCAATAGCTCTTCTCTGCGGGTTGATGAGCGGCGAATGTTGATCGCCGGATAGACACGTTTCTCGGCTATCTTTCTTTCTAGGTGCAGTTCTTGATTGCCGGTACTTTTGAATTCTTCGTAGATAACTTCGTCCATTTTCGAACCAGTTTCTACGAGTGCGGTGGCGATAATGGTCAAGCTGCCACCTTCCTCAATATTCCTTGCTGCGCCAAAGAATCTTTTCGGACGCTCTAAGGCATGGGCATCCACACCACCGGTGAGAACTTTCCCTGATGACGGCACAATGGTGTTGTATGCTCGTGCTAGACGTGTAATCGAATCCAGTAAGATAACCACGTCTTTTTTGTGTTCGACCAGACGTTTGGCTTTTTCGATGACCATTTCAGCAACTTGGACGTGTCGTGAAGGGGGCTCATCAAAAGTTGACGCCACCACCTCGCCGCGTACAGAGCGCTGCATCTCGGTGACCTCTTCGGGTCGCTCATCGATGAGTAACACGATCAGTACAATTTCAGGGTTGTTGGACGTTATAGACTGAGCAACATTCTGCAACACTAATGTCTTACCCGCTTTGGGGGGTGAAACGATCAGTGCTCGCTGGCCTTTCCCAATAGGTGCTATCAAGTCGATGATACGGGCGGTTAAATCTTCTGTACTGCCGTTGCCGCGCTCTAGGGTCAAACGCTCGTCTGGAAAGAGTGGCGTTAGGTTTTCAAAGAGTATTTTGTGTTTTTTGGTGCTGGGTTCGCTGAAATTAACCTTGTCGACTTTGAGCAATGCGAAATAGCGTTCACCGTCTTTAGGTGGGCGAATCTTGCCCGCAATGCTGTCTCCTGTACGCAAGTTGAAGCGGCGTACTTGGCTGGGCGAGACATAGATATCATCTGGACCGGCAAGGTAGGAGCCTTCTGGCGATCGTAGAAATCCGAAACCGTCTTGGAGGATTTCCAGCGTTCCTTCGCCGTATATGTCTTCGCCACTCTTAGCTTGTTTGCGCACAATGGCAGCGATGACTTCTTGTTTGCGGGAGCGACCGACGTTATCAAGACCCATTTCCACGGCCATGCTGACTAAATCGCCGACGGGAAGGGACTTAAGATCTGATAGATTCATTGACATGTATTCATGCTCACTCTTATTTTCTGTGAGATTCCGAGATTCTTACGGCGTAGAAAAACCAACAGGCCTCGATACGGAGGAGTAAGAAAGGAGATTGATTGGTAGCGTGCTGGTTTAGGTGCCGCTTACGCTGCAGAATTATGCTGCAGGATCTTGCACCGGTCAGTACCTGGCTAAGTGTAGTGCTTTCGGCATGAGGGTCAAGATACTATTTAGACAAATATATTGCCCAATATCCGACCCTCGGACCACAACTCACGCCAAAACTCGTGCTACAACGTGCTACCAATAGGCGTATTAGATGTTGCTGTCGAGAAACGCCTGTAGTTGGGATTTTGACAATGCACCCACTTTAGTGGCCTCGACTTCACCATTTTTAAATAACATCAGGGTGGGAATACCTCGAATACCATACTTGGGTGGTGTGCCTTGGTTGGCGTCTATGTCGATTTTGCAAACCTTGATTCGGTCTGAGTATTCCGATGCAATCTCTGTGAGAATGGGCGCGATCATTTTGCAAGGCCCACACCACTCTGCCCAATAATCTACTAGAACAGGCTTATCAGCCTTTAGGACATCTGCTTCAAAAGCGTCGTCGCTGGTATGAACGATATTGTCGCTCATTGGTATTCTCCAGGAAAATAAAATGCTAATGAAGTCTAGCATCATGCTATAAACCCGTCTTCGTATTTTAATACCGTTTTAAAAAACCATACTGCGTCCGTGAATTTTTAGACTTTTCCATGACTGTTATTACCACTCAAGATCAGTATTGGGCAGCCTTAGACTTAGGCTCCAACAGCTTTCATTTTTTACTAGTGCGCGCCACGGGAAACAGTTTCGTGGTGGTCGAGCGGCTAAAAGAGAAGGTTCAGCTACTCAGCGGATTTTCTGATGGCCAAATTCATGCTGATGCTCAAATGCGCGGGTTACAGTGCTTGCGGCGCTTTGCCCAACGACTACAGCCAATAAGTAGGCAGCAGATTATTGTCATGGGTACGCATGCGCTGCGACAAGCAACAGGCGCTAGTGACTTTGTAGCTGCTGCTGAAGACATTCTGCAGGTGCCGGTGCAAATTATAAGTGGGCAGCAAGAGGCTAAACTAATCTACCTCGGGGTCACCTATCACATCACCAGACCACTGGATCCTAGACTGGTGATCGACATCGGAGGTGGTAGCACTGAACTGGCTTTCGGGGCAGGTGCTTCATCCGCATGCGAGTTGTCTATAGCCGTTGGATGTGTGGCTTTGAAAGAGCGCTACTTTAACATGGATGCTCTGCGGCCCTTGGGTTACGCTGAGGCAAAACAAGCGGCGCTGAAGGCGCTAAATGAAAACTTTGGCTCTAGCGCGTTAAATGAATCGTTGGCAGGTAACAGAAGTCTGAACGTTTTTGGCACCAGTGGCACTATTGAGTCAATATTGATGGTGCTTGCTGCGAATAGTCAGGCACAACAACAGATCACCGTAGAGGGAATTGCCTGGTTAGAGCAGGCCATAAAAGATAAACGATGGGTATTAGACGCGGGGCTGCCAGGGTTGTCGCCGGAGCGCACAGACATTTTCCCTGCTGGGGTTGCGATATTAAGTGCGTGTTTTGAGGTTTTGCAAATACAGTCAATGCAATATGTACCCGTTACATTGCTACAGGGGATGATGGGGCAAGCAGTGGTTAAAGACATAACAGCAGATTTGTGTGAAGACAGTGTGGACCAACTCGCGATGCGATTTGGGGTGGATACGCAGCAAGCGAACAGGGTAGAAGATTGTGCTCGCCAGCTTTTTCAGCAGACCCGAAGTTGGTGGCAAGATGGAGACGATCTGCAAAAATATGACTGGGGGAGGCTGCTGGCATGGGCGGCGCGCCTACATGAAGTGGGCATGCAGATTAGCCCTCGGCACTATCATCGTCATGGTGCATACATTATCAAACACGCTGAGTTGCCTGGCTTTAGTGAACACCAACGCAGTGTTTTGTCGATGCTGGTACGTGGGCATCGCCGTAGTTTGCCGGGGCTGGCCTTCCAAGCTTATGAGCCTGAAATATCTGCAAAACTTTTGCGCTTGGTGGCGCTGCTTCGGCTCGCTGTGATTCTACAGCGCAGTCATCATGATGCAGATTCCCCTGTGATTGAGGTGACCACCACAGGAGATACGCTGCACTTGCGATGCGGCAATGGTTGGCTAGCCTCACATCGAATGTCCGATAAGGAGTTACAGGTTGAAGCGGGCCAGTTGGTGCAAGCGGGTTTAAGGCTGGTTGTCGGTGATTTGGCTTAGGAGTCTACTGCACGCAAGGCTCTCAGGTTTTCAACTCCACCAACACCGCGCGATCTTTACCACTAAATTGCGTTAAGATCCGACGATTTATGCTTCGTCGAAAAGGAGTCTAAGCATGATCGTTGAGCAGATTTGGACCGGTAATGCCTATCGCAATTTTAACTATCTAATTGTGTGCCCAGATTCGGGCGAAGCGTTGGCCATTGATCCGTTGGATCACGAGAAGTGTTTAGCCCGTGCCCGAGACAACGGCTGGGAGATCACGCAAGTGCTCAATACCCATGAACACGGTGATCATACCGGCGGCAACAAAGCGGTGATCGCAGCAACGCAAGCGCGCCTGTTAGCCCATAAGAACGCCAAGAATTCGATTGATGGCATCGATGTTGGGCTCGGGGCGGGCGATGTGGTCAAGGTGGGAAGTTCAGTGGAGTTGCTGGTATTAGATACCCCAGGCCACACTATGAGTCACGTATGCTTACTGTCACAGACCGATACCCAAGCGCTGTTTAGCGGCGACACACTTTTCAATGCCGGTGCGGGCAATTGTCACAACGGCGGTCACCCTTCGGAACTGTACGACACATTTGCAGACCAGCTTGCAAAGCTACCAGACTCAACCCAGCTGTACCCGGGCCATGACTACATTACCAATAACTTGCAGTTTGCATTGGACCGCGAACCCGACAACCAGCGCGCGCGCGATCTGCTTGCCGAACTGGAGCAGATCCACGACCCTGACAATGCCATGGTGACGACCCTTGTACTTGAAAAAGAGGTGAATTCTTTCTTTCGTCTCACCAGCCCCAGCGTTATCGCCGGGCTGAGGGAGGCTTTCCCGGAATTGCCGGACGAACCCAGCCCACGCGAAGTCTTCGTAAAATTACGTGAGCTGCGTAATAGTTGGTGATGGCGATCAGCCTCGAAACTTGGCGAGGTCCGTTACCGTAGAGTAGCCAGCCAAGAATTTATGAAGAGAAACTGGTGAGCGGTTCTGTCCGAGAAAAAATATCATCCAGTGGGCTATGTATTGTGTGGCTCCCTCGGTTTAGCACATGCGTATAGATTTCAGTTGTTTCAACTGAGTCGTGACCGAGTTGTTGTTGCACGGTCCGAATATCCATACTGCCACTTCCATTCACGATCTGCGTTTGTATATTTGTTTGCTAATCTATACGGAAGGTGAACTCTTCCAAATCCATTTTTCAAGTCTTGCTCGTGAATCAATTTCGTCTTGTTAATGTGCTCTATAAATACTAAGTGAAGTTGTTCGGGAAAGACAACGACTCTATCTTTGGCACCTTTGCCTTCGCGTACGTGAATACAATGATAAGAGAAGTCGAGATCTTTGACCCGCAGCTGTAAACACTCCATAAGACGCAAGCCTGATCCATATAGTAGCGCGCCTATTAACAAATGCACTCCACGCAAACGAATCAACAAGACCCGAACCTCATCTTGGCTCAATACTACCGGTAGTTTTTTGGGCTTTTTCGCCCGAGACGCTGAAGATATGTCACCAAGTGGGCGTGCGAGTACATTCTTATAGAGAAAGACTAACGCATTTTGTGCCACATTCTGTGTGCTGGCTGCCACTTCTTTTTTGACAGCCAAAAACGTAAGAAATTCTATTACCTCTTTGTCATGCATATTCTTTGGGTGACGCTTTTTATGGTAAAAGATAAACCGCCGAATCCAAAACACATAAGCCTGTTCGGTTCGAATACTGTAGTGACGCACACGAATTGCGTGCCTAATCTGATCAAGCAATTTAGTTTTCATTTTGTTAGTCTGAAAGGAGAAGAGAAAACCCGTTAGAGTAATCACCCATTAAGGCTATGAGGGATGTCGGTGTTTTCAGTAGGCAATCAGTGAAGGTAGGCAGCGAACATGGCCATTTGTTTTGGATAGATTGCCAAACTGCCACAATTTCTAAGGGGTAGACGGCTTGCAAGGCAAGAATTTAGATGGAGGAAAGGCTAAGTGACTGGATTCAAATTGAAAAAGGATAGTTGCCGAATTAAATTGCCATTGTTCCATCTACTATACTGTTATGCATCGAGGGGGTTTCATGAAAGAAAAAAAATCTAACGATTTCTACATCGATATTCCAGGAGGTGTCAGCAAGGAAGTACTGATGCCCCTAGTGGAGAATGCTGCGAGGGCTGTCGGTCTATATGTCTCGCATATTGGGAAATACCTTGCCCACAAACATCCTGGTTCAGTGCATTGGCATTTCAAACAAGACAAGAATCAAAAAGGAATTCTCGATGCAACGTTTTACGATGTTGAGTCTCTGTTCTGGTTAATGATCGCACATCGTAATCCGAAGTGGGTGCATGACAAGGTACCCGATCTCCTTCAAGCCTTAGAAAATGAATTTGCGACAATTGATGCATAACATAAAGTTGAACTTCGTTCCGTTCCCTTCGGTCACTCCACCGGACTGTCAAAAGCGTCACTCAAATTGCCTACGCAATTTCAGCGCCCCTTTTGTCAACCGGTTAACTTGGTGTTAGGCGAAATCAATGAACTTCATGCTAACACGACAACAAGCATTTCGGATGTCGTATTATTCGTTGACTCTCGCATTTCTTACGATCGT
>QIGT01000499.1 GCA_003230835.1 Gammaproteobacteria bacterium | reverse complement strand
ATGAGCGATGCCCGCCGAATAGAGCGACAGTTGCGTGCACTCGGAGATCCCGAGTGGGCGAAAAAATCCATGCGATTTTTCAAGACTGACACAGGTAAGTACGCAGAGTCAGACTTCTTTGTCGGTATCCCGGTACCCGTGCTGCGGGCAGAAGTTAAAAAACGTTATCCATTGCCTCTGCGCACAACCGAGCGTCTGCTGCAATCAGATTGTCATGAGATCAGGTTGTTTGCGCTGCTGATGCTGGTGCATGAATTTGAGCGCGCGGACAACGGCCAGCAGTCATCGCCACTATGCATTTCATTAAACAGGGTCAGTACGACACGACGCTGCGGTTGATTGCGCAGTTGATGATTGACCCCGAAGATCTTCTGCACAAAGCCTGTGGCTGGATGCTGCGAGAGATAGGCGTAACGACAAGTTGCTGCACCGGCGTTTCCTGGCTACTCAGCATAAGAATAGTATCTTCATCCAGGCGAATAGTAATTTGCTTCTCCACCTTATTTGTATAGGGGTTTTTAACGGATGTAGAAAAATCATTATTTTAACGCACGACGAAAACCTCGGTATTGTTTGGTTTCCTGTTTATCTGCTTTTCTAGCAGAAATGATTCTAATAACACCACCTTCTTTTCGGTAACAATGATGGTGCTCGCGCCTTCAGGCACCTAAAGTCCAACTCAACGGGCAATTGAAGTGCACCGGAAATTGATCCGACGCAGTTGATTGTGGCATCGCCAGCAAAGATCCTGGTCAATGTTCTAAAACACCTGGCATTCAGCAGGCATTGTCTAATGCTCGGGGAAGGCTAAGAAAATGGCGTAGGCCTGACCAACACCAGTAAACAGTCTTGCCCGCTTCAAATTCACAGTACCTATGTGGCAATTCAGTAACCCGTAAATGCAAAATCAAGTGCAGCGATGATTTCTGTTCTGCACTCTGCAAGCGAACCTACAGGTTCTTGAAGCGATCGGGCAGGGATTGCAGAAATCTGCGGCGTCATCAGTACAAATATTTCTTCATCAAACTGTACCACTGGTGCTAGTACTTCCATCGAGAGCGAGGGGTGAGTGCGTGTTCGGGCCAGTGGGATGACGATGCGAGTTGACAACGAATCGAGCACTGGGTGCTGAACATCAAGAAGCAGCGGGTAGATTTTTCGTGTCGATGTATTCCGGTTTTTGAATACGTCAAACTGAGCCATCAGAAATCACGCACTGAATCTCCGAAACAGCCATGTTCATCCACTAGCGAGTTATACGCTTTGATAGCCAGCTTGTTATTCTGTTTCCAGTTTTCGTTTTCTGCTGCCACAAGCTTTGTCTTCAATGCGGACTCCAACAACGCGGAAAGGTTGATTTGCATAACCCGGCTTTTCGCGAGCAGATCACTATTAATACTGAGGTTAGTCGCTTTTTTTGGCGCTTTTTCATCGAACATCGACTTCACGATCACAGTCCTCTTTAACATCAAATTCAATGCGCATGGTAATGCGCATTGAATTTGATTTCAAGGACTGATTGGCTCTTACCCATGGTGAGGCGAAGCCCTGCCAGTACGGACATGAGTTGCACTCTCTCGCCCTGAGAAGGGACCAGGGTCAGGTCGGCCATTGCCCATTTCGATCACAACGAGTGTACCTTTTTCAGTACGAATGATTGCTCCTCCATTATTCAACTGATGATATCAAGGATGAGATCATGGTCAGACCACTGCGTACTGAATATGCAGGCGCGTTGTATCACCTGACTTCCCGTGGCAATGTCCGGAAAAGTAGAGATTGTGCCATGGCAGCGGCGTATATGTCCTGGCACTATTCCATGGTAGCGATAGGAAAGCATTTTGGTATGGGGCGATCAACAGTCGCGAGAACGGTGAAAAGCAGGCAAGAAAATGGGTAATGGCCGACCTGACCCTGAATTTCTGACCCTGAATTTCAGGGTTGAGCTCGTCGCTCGCTAAGGACCTGAAAGATTTCCATAATCAGCCACAAGCTGTTTCTATTGGATGTGATAGTCACTGCCGTAGATACTCAAACCAAGCTTCTCTGCAACCCGTCGTGAAGCTTGGTTCTGCCAGGAAGTACTGTAAATAGGCCTCGCGCCCGATTTCCTGACTGCCGTGGCCCAGGCTCGGACTACTTCGACGGCGTACCCGTGTCCGCGATGCTTTGATGCGGTTTCTACTCCGGCCTCGACTACTGCTGTTGTGATGCGTACGCTCCCGCATACGGCAATCGCCTGATCGTCTTTGATAAGGGCCAACAGTGGCATTGAACTTCCGACATCCGGTAGCCAGTCGGTATGGAAATCGTTCAGCAGATTCGAATTCGATTCGGTGATCAAGCGGGCCGTGCCGATTGCTGGCGCGAGATCGGGAAACTGCATCGCCGGACCGGAGTATGGGGGTTGGGTCGGATTCAGTAGGCTGAGATACTCGGATTCGAATGCTGGAGCAACAGACAGATCTTGGGCGACAGGTTCTCGCTGGCAGAGTCTGTCGAGTTTGGTCATGAGCGATGTTTCAATACAGGCGCCGAAACGCCAAAGGTTACCGCCGCGCGAGCGCCCGAGATAAAATCGAGGGGCTTTCTGCTGAGCTAAATCGTTGACACACACGAGCCTGGAACCAGCATCCGTTAGGTACAGCGCGTCAAGGTGGAGCTTGAGTAAGTCAAAATCGGTCATAGGAGATTCTGCCCTGCATCTTGGCATCAGACAAACCAACTCGGCAAGGTAAACTAGGGGGGACCAGGGTCACACAACGAGTGTACTTTTTACAGTATGAATAATAGCTTCTCCATTATTCAACTAGTGATATCAAGAATGAGATCATGGTCAGACCACCGCATATTGAATATGCGGGCGCGTTCTATCACCTGACTTCCCGTGGCAATGTCCGGAAAAGTAGAGATTGTGCAATGGCAGCGACGTATATGTCCGGGCACTATTCGATGATGGAGATTGGAAAGTATATTGGTATGGGAGGATCAACAGTCGCGAGAGCGGTGAAAAGCAGACAAGAAAATGGGTAATGGCCGACCTGACCCTGAATTTTTCTGATATGACCAATCGAGATTCCCGGTTTTGCATATGCAATGCCAGCGTGGGACTCTCCTAAAGAAGCCAACTTCAGAAAGTCGTCGTCTTTCGTCAATATCACATACCGACCTGTCGAAGCGTACTTGAAATGGTCTTTGTCGCTGATACCCAGATTTCCGGCTTCTGGAGTCGATATTATTGGAATGTCTCGTCGTCGAATTCCGCTGATAATTGCTTTGGAAATATTCTCATCCGCATAGAACCTTAGATCAGCCACCTCGCAGCTCATTTAACTTTTTTTGAAATTCCGATGGATCTCGATCTCGAAGTTCTAAGACCAGTGTGCCACTTTCCCGAATACTTCGATCTATCTGCTCCCTATTATCAAAGTAGTAAGTCAAAGCAGCAAATATCTGGGATAGTTCCAGTTCGTACTCTGAAGCTATCTCATCCGCGGTCATTCCCATACGATCATGCCAAATGGCAATATCTCTAACTTTAATTCGGCGACCCAAATATGGGGCTCTCCGCCACAAAAAATTTCCAAAATACCGATATGAATCTTTTGAGCGGGCTCAGCCATTTGCACTATCCAAAGTAATGAAAATCGATTTAGTCTATCAAAAACAACACCTGAATTCCAAAGGTGTGGAACTGCACTGATTACGTAGATATTTATCAACTCAACGAAAATATAGCGGTTTTTACGTCCGGCACTTGCGCAGCAAGTGCGCACTGATTACGAGGTAGATTTACCACTTTGTTTCCCCATAACCAACATACGTTTGTGATCCGGGCTGGTAAATGCCGAGCATCCGCTACTCCACCAATAGTAGTCGTTGGAATACACTTCACAACGAGCAACCTCCGAACAGCTAACTCCTTCTTTCGATGTCACGACGCCCTTCCGGAAATTGGGTAACGCCATCCGGGACCACCTCCCAATCGGCTTTCGACGCTACAAAAATGTGGTGAATTTCTTCCATACTTGGATCCTCGTTGAGACATCCGAGTGTCACCCCATGTATGGCCTTGTCCAGCGTGCCAGCTAACGTCGAGCCACAAACACTGCAAAAAAGTAGCCCGAACCCATGTTTGCCAACATATGAAGTAAGCAGTTCCTTACCCGAAACCCACCGAAAATTTGCAGATTCCACCCGAGCGTAGTTTGATGATTGAGAGCTAAATGCTTTACGGCAACGAGAACAGTGGCAGGATAGTGGATCTCGCAACGATCCCGTTACTTCGTACTCTATCGCCCCGCAGAAACATTCACCCGTTATTGACATTGGAGTTCTCACTTGCAAGTAAATTCAGAGCCAGGATCATGTGTACAATATTCAGCCTGACTGCAGTTTTGGTTACACAGTGGGGCTCGTAACGCCAACATCAGCGGCCGGCGGTACGCCGGTCCTGCGCTGTAGGCGCGTATTGCATGTTCTTGATATCCACCAAAAACCGTTCGCCGAGTGGAATGAGTGTTTCCCAATGCATCCTGTGTGGTCTCACTGGTTGATCGGCTGGTTTATCATTCAGACATTCTGGTTTTCGAAGGTGAATTGTATCGTATGCGAGAAGCCAAAGAACGAGCTGAACTAAAAAAACAAGGTAAATAACCTGCCAGGCAAACCAGACGTGCTGCCAAAAAAAACCGGGCCAGGATCGTGAGTATGAAAGCAGGGGCCAGGGTCAGGTCGGCCATTGCCCATTTCGATCCAACGAGTGTACTTTTTTCAGTATGAATGATAGCTTCTCCATTATTCAACTAATGATATCAAGGATGAGATCAGGGTCAGACCACTGCGTATTGAATATGCGGGCGCGTTGTATCACCTGACTCCCCGTGGCGATGTCCGCAAAAGTAGAGATTGTGCCGTGGCCGCGGCGTAATTGTCCGGGCACTATTCGATGGTGGCGATAGGAAAGCATTTTGGTATGGGACGACCAACAGTCGCAAGAGCGGTGAAAAGCAGACAAGAATAATGGGTAATGGCCGACCTGACCCTGAATTTTTCAGACGGTGTGTACTTATACGCCACGCTGGAAGGCAGCCGCGAAGTGGCGATGATGGATATCCACAATCGGGAAGAAGTAAGGCCAAGGTAACATTCTGTACTTGGCTGGGGTGCTTTATCCTTCTTATACTTAAAAACAAGCACTTGCCAAAGCTGCACTATCCTGCCAAAGTTAACACATGGCCAGTGAACTGTTAACTGTAAAAATATGAAATATGTTGCAGGCACCCGAGGTCCCGACTAGCACGTTTTGACCGGATCTTTATTAACAACCCTTTTGCAGCAGTCCAGATATCATAAAACCAAGAACTTAAAATACGGTGGATGAGTGCACTGAAATGGTCCCTTTTCGGTGCACTAAACCTTCAAATGTGCTTCATGGTTTTGGTTGCGTCTGTGTCGAACAGAAATTCAGAGTTACTCAAGCTTCATAATTCTTATGTCATCGTGATAAACAATCCGATCGAACTGCGGATACCGTGTATTGGGATACGTGGGGCTGTAGTTTCCCCAACTCAGCCTGCCTGGCGAATCCCAGAGTAAATTTCTTCCATGGTAGGGACTGATTGATCGATAGGATGGTTCAGAAGCGTAGCGAATATAGGGTTCAACAAGACCTTCTCCTTCCGTGTGTGAAAATAGGACGTCAAACCGAAAATCTATCCATTCCCCAACCCTGTAATCTCTCAATAACACTGTACGATAAGCCTCCGGTCCAGAAGTACTGTCTTGCCGCGATTCATGCGTTACAGCCAAGTGAATCTCTTTACCTTGTATTCTTACAACCATGTGTGGCCAACCGTTCCCGATAGTGTTGCTTTTAAATTGCCACACAATATTGGAAGCCCATGTGGTGTCAATTTTCCAATTTTCCTCAATAAACAAACTAAACTCATAGCGCCACAGTTCGCCGGAGTAAAATTCCGTATCACGATTGATGGACGTAGTTGTTTCCGCTCTATGCCGATCATAGGTGATAAAGATGTCTTCCAATCTTAATAGGGTGCGTATTGATCGATTTCCAGTTCTAGCTTGTACGTCTGAAGGACCGAAGGATTCCTGGGTTTGTACTGGGGGAGTTTCCACATTCTGACCAGAATCATGACGACCATTCTCGTAGTCCATATCGAGAATCAATGTTCCAATGGCCGGACCCAAAGGATATTTATTTCCTACTTCTAAATTTCGAGGTGGGGGAAGTGCGTAATCTATCAGGCCATCTTCATCAACATCGTCAATAATATCTAAATGTATCCATTCGTAGACTTCAATTTCGTCAGCGGCGCCGTTTAAATTAACGTCGTCAGAATGCAGGATTGAAGCATCCAGGCGATCATCGATATTGTCACCATCAACATCCGGGCCGCCGGTATTTACAGCTTCGATGGCGTCGGCAACTCCGTTTCCGTTAAAATCGCCGCGCAATGGTCCCCAGTTGGGATCCACCTCAGGTTGTGGATCCGGTTGTGGCTCGGGTTGTGGATCCGGTTGTGGTTCGGGTTGTGGTTCGGGTTGTGGTTCGGGTTGTGGTTCGGGTTGTGGATCCGGTTGTGGATCCGGTTGTGGATCCGGTTGTGGATCCGGTTGTGGATCCGGTTGTGGATCCGGTTGTGGGTTACCCAAATTAATATCGAGCGGAGCATCATTTTGAATAGATGCCTCCTCTTCATTTGACCCAGAACCACCACCGCATGCGCTGGCCAATACAAAAACAAAAGATACCGCCAGCCCACGAAATCTCATTCTTCCTCCATCTTTATTTAATGGTTTAACTAATTACCAGGAGAGTGTTCACTATTAGAGACTTCCTGTAAACCCCCGTCGTATAAAATTTATGCGAGCGTTGCGGAACAGAAGTCAAAAGCTCGATCCACAGATGTACACGAATTACAGCCTCGATCGTCAATGACGGCTTTTGACTACTGCGCCCATGACGAGCATTTAAATATTTGTGCGTAGGATTAAAGGAACAAACATTCGGTATGGTACTTGCCCTATAGGAACCACATAAAAAAACAAGTGGCATTAAAGTGCAGCTGCAAAAGGGACCCCTTTTTGGACACTCGTAAAGACGGCAATTGTGCCCAGCCCAGCTCCTTTCGCCCCTTTTTGCTTTTTCCCACTCAAACTACTCGAAGGTGGCGGCACATTATTAACCATAGGTGAGGAAAATTTGTTTGAGATGTGGCAGGTGTGTGGGCAGCTTCTAATAAGCCTTGGTCATGCCTTGCAGCAAAAAACTGACGAAGCATTCAGCAACGCTGAAACTGTATTAACCAGGTTCGGAGACATGGGCGTAGTTTACCGACCTACCTATTCAACATTCCTTGCAGATATGTGCCGTCATGCGGATGAACTCGATCGAGGCC
The DNA here is from genome assembly GCA_003230835.1 of Gammaproteobacteria bacterium. Lineage (GTDB taxonomy): Bacteria > Pseudomonadota > Gammaproteobacteria > Pseudomonadales > Azotimanducaceae > UBA4421. The sequence goes on along the minus strand of QIGT01000499.1, from coordinate 3,245 downwards.
TTGTGCATGTTGAGTCAGCACTCGCCTTAATGGAGAAATCCGGTGAGCGGTGGTTTGAGAGTGTAACGCTCGGAGTGCAGGCGAATATATTGAGCATTAAGAACTCATCACCTGAACTCTCGTTGAGTGATGAGCTGGCGGTGTCGTTACAACGGGCGCGTTCTCAGCAGGCAAGACAGCTAGAGTTGGTTATAAACAGCCTGCATGACACCACTTCAACCAGGCGATCCCCATCCTCGACAACAGTAACTTCTGAAAATGAGAACTCTGCATTGCCGTAAGCAATGGGATGGACTCCCATTGCTTACGTTTCATCTACTATTTGATCATGAATAAACACGCAGACTGGCTACGCTCGGAAATGTCACAGTGGGTGGAGGATGGCCTGATTGACGAGGCCGCGGCTTTGTCGATTGGCAGTCGTTACCCGCAAGCAGATGGTAAATCCTGGGGTAATTTTCTACTCACAGCCATCGGTGCGTGTGTTTGGGCTCGGCATCATTTTGTTCTTTGCCTACAATTGGGCTTCTTTTCCGAAACTGGCAAAACTTGCCTGTGTTTTTGTAGCGTTGGTTGGATTTCATTTGATTGCCTGGTTTATTCATAGGCGGAAACCCGAGCAAAGCAACTTGATTGAAGGGTTCCACCTCGTAGGTACCATGATGTTTGGTGCTGGCATTTGGCTAATAGCACAAATTTATCACTTCAACGAACATTACCCGACAGCCTTTCTTCTCTGGGGTCTGGGTGCATTGATATTTTCCTGGGCTTTGCCGTCAGTGATACAAGGTATTGTTGCCACAGTCCTGATAAGTGCCTGGGGTGCCTCGGAAATTTTTGATTTCAACGATTTTCATACACTCAGTATCGCCGTCGTACTGTTCGGAATTGTGCCGCTGGCCTGGTGGCAGAAATCCAGAATGTTGTTACTGCTCTCTCTGGCATCCACCGTTATGCTTACCTTGGCAAATGCAGCAACTCTGGTAGAACCCGTGCTTGTGTTTTACCTGCTGTTTGGCTTAAGCACGTTGTTCATCGCCCTGGCCTATGTAGCTATCAATTCCAACTTTCCAGGCAGCTCAGACGTGCTGCGGGGTATGGGTGTCGCGGTTTACGGCCTGTTACTGTTCGGCATGACCTTCGCAGATGCCCATTTGTGATTCGTATTATCCGACAGCGGTGCACTCACTCAGTTCTTGCTGTGGGGCACATTGCTGTTTGCCATACTGGTTTGGGGAGCGCTGTTCATTTACGGGTTAAAATCCAGTTTTCCCCTAACAAAATCTACCCAGCATTTTCTAATCCTGGTCTCTATCATGACGGTCCTGGTGCAAGCCGCCAATCTGTCTGGAGTCAATGAAACAGCTCTGGCGCTTGCCTACAATATACTGCTTGCGGCACACTGCGTTCTGTTAATTATCCGTGGAACCGATAATTTACGCTGGCAACAAGTTACGATCGATTGTGTAGTTCTGGCTATTCTGGTGTATGTGCGTTTTAATGATTTGTTTCACAGCTTGTTAATGCGCTCACTGGTTTTTGTACTGCTGGGTGCAGCATTGTTCTTTATTGGGCATCTGTACGCGCAACAAAAATCGAGAAGCCAGAAGCATGCGTAGTTGGCTAATCCTGCTGTGCATCACTGCTCAGACCTCTGCTCTGGCCTACATGATATTCGGGCGAGAATCGGTTATTGCCGACGGGCAGCGTATTTATATCGCTACCGCTCCCATTGACCCAAGAGACCCGTTTCGCGGCGACTTTGTGCGCCTCCGGTACCCGATGAACAGCCTGCTGTCGGCACCCAATCGCTGGTTGCCCGATGACACCATACCCGCCAAGGGAGACAAGGTATATGCTGTACTAAAACCGCTTCCAGACGGGTTACACGAACTGGACTATTTCACTAATCAACCACCAACAGACGCGTTGTTTATTCGTGGCAGGCGCGCAGGTGGGAGGTTCATCGGCCGTATAGACTCTCTGGATATTAACTTTGGTGTGGAGCAACTCTATGTTCAGCAGGATAGTGGAAAAATCATAGAGAACAAACGAGGTATACGAGGTGGCATGCAAACAGCCATGGAAGTGGAGATTGCCATTAATGATGCGGGCACAGCGGTTTTAACCAACTATCGCTGGGCCAAACTTGGCATACAGCTGGAGCTGACAGATCAATTTCGGCAAATAGCCACACAAACTGCAAATCAGAAAAATAATAACGAACAACCAAACCCGGCATCATCACCTTCGATTCTTGTAACGATTCAGAATGTCTCGGATGAATCAGTGACATTGAACAACCCTGGTGACAACTGTGGCTTTCATATAGAACCTGCCGACAAGGCTACGTCAAAATATATCGAGTCGGAGAATGTTTGTACGAATGTCAGTGAGACAAAACCGCTGGTGCTCAACCCGGAAGAAACACATATTATCGAAATTCGATTACAGGATCCTCGCTGGTATATAACGCACACTGAAAATGGTCAAAGTGAATCAACGGACTTACGAACAATAATGGATACCAGCACGCAGTTTAGAATAGTTTATCGCGGACCCAAGAACCCAAACCAGGACTCGCCAGTCGGGCTCTGGCCGGGCAATCTGGTTAGCCAGGCATTCAGCGTCAGAGGCAGGATCGACTAGGGTGTGTTATCAATTACACAAGCCATATCTTTTAGTCAATGCCTATGGTGTAAAGAAGGCAATCGTATCGTCACGGCGAATGCCCGATGGCAATCAGACGCTGGTTGTCAGCGCCGAAGCGATATCGCAACCCCGCCCAAAACCAGAATGGCAGCGACGACGAAACGGGCCGTCACAGGCTCGCCCAGAAACAGCAAACCGCCCGCCAAAGCGAAAACCGGAACCGTCAATTGGGCAACTGCCGCTGCCGATGCGGCCAGTTGCGGCAGGATCGAATACCACAATGCGTAACCCGCCCCGGATGTGACGGCCCCGCTAATCACCGCCAGCATTGCGCCGCGTGTTGAAACACTGTCCGGCATCAGCGCAAAAACCAATAATCCCACGGGCAGCGCCAGAGCAAAATTGACCGCCGTGGCACCCAAAGGATCAGCCACGCCGCGACCCAAAAGCGAATACACACCCCAGCCGACCGCCGCTGCAGCCATCAGCGCCACCCCTGTGATATTTGGCCAGATACCCGCTTGTGGCCACAACAGGACCACCAACCCAGAAAATGCAACCAATGCGCCGAGCCACCGGGCCAGTGGCATCTG